>NZ_JBHTBW010000018.1:0-726 GCF_042665195.1 Laceyella putida | reverse complement strand
AGTTCCGTCAACGTTTTACCTCAAATGCGGCTTAAAATGTCTGGACTTTTGGGGTTCATTAAGATATAACTCAATTCATATTTTAGAGAAACAAAAATGAATGTCACAAATAATAATATATCAAATATAATATTAGGTATTTTTCTCTGGCTCCATTTGATATTCCAATATATTAATAAAATAATAAATAAGGCTATTAAAAAAAACGGCCCTGGTAACATTAATTTGTCGAGAGTAATGTCTAAATAAAAAAGTGGGATTTTATAAAAGGTGAAAATACCAGCATGGTAAAAATAAGTAACTGTATACCAAATTATTATTATAGCACCAACTGCTAATTCAACTTGTATTATATTACGAAATATATCGCGCCATAACGATGAACTATTAGACGTACTATTAGTTGAATGATCGGTTTCTTCTTCATTAATTTCATCAATCTTGTTATGTTTTTGGTCATCTACATTTAGGTTATCTATTTTGTGTTTTTTTCTTCTTTTTTTGGACATGTTTTTCACTCCTGCAAAGATTTATTTCCTCTCAAGGTCAAAAATCTTTATATAGTTATATTAAAATAATAGAGAATATTTTTTCAATAGTTATAACCGTTAAAATAGAAACGGTATTGTATCTAACAACTGTTTTAATTATGTGATGCTACTTTAGGGCGTGTCTGGTGAATGATTAATTGAGCCACATGATCAAGGAAATCAAGGTAATGGCAGC
>NZ_JBHTBW010000017.1:0-57975 GCF_042665195.1 Laceyella putida | reverse complement strand
TTAAGCCCTCCAGCGCCGATGGTACTTGGGCCTAAGCCCTGGGAGAGTAGGTCGTTGCCAGGCACAAAAACAACCCCACTTCAAGAGAAGTGGGGTTTTCTTTTGTTTAATCATTTTGTTAGGGTTGTTGACCTGAACATTGCACCTTAGGACGATGGACTTACCCATGGAGGTGTTTAGGGCGTGTCTGATAAATATGTCGGCGGCTCCAAAACCGTTTTCCCATTCGCTTCACTTGTCCATCGGCGCTCATCGGGAAAAGGTTTTTCCGCCGCCTCCTATCGATCAACTTGATTTGCCAGACATGCCCTAGACCATCAAGACTCCAAACGGCTATTAGTAAAGCGCCCCTTGTGGTGTTTCCGTCGTTATCTCATGAAGATTGGACGGAGCGTCTCTTAGGAAAAAATAATCAAATTTATTCAAGAAGGAATTATTATTGATTAATTAAAAATAATCTATATATATCTTTTGATACATTTATGTAAAACATGGGGAGGGGATGTTTTTGCGGCGTTGGAAAGTGTGCTTCGCAGTTGCCTTAAGCTTGCTTCTCATACTTGTTTCAGCAGGGGGATTATTTGCTGCGCCGGTCAATTCGTATCATCGAGATTTATCAGTTTCCAATGGGATAGAGACAGGGAAAACGGGCATGGTAGTGACAGCCCATCCGCTTGCGTCAAAAGTGGGAGCGGATGTGTTAAGAAAAGGGGGCAACGCCGTTGATGCCGCAGTGGCGATTCAATTCGCTCTCAATGTAGTGGAACCGATGATGTCCGGTATTGGCGGTGGCGGATTTATGATGGTGTATGATGCCAAGAAGAAAAAAGTAAGCATTGTCGATAGCCGCGAACGAGCACCCATGTCGGCCCATCCCAACATGTTTTTAGATGAAAAGGGAAAGGAAATTCCCTTTGATGTCCGCTCACATGAAGGTTATGCCGTCGGCGTGCCCGGCACCTTAAAAGGGCTTGAAGTCGCTTTGTGCCAATGGGGCACCCGCCCTTTGGCAGAGTTGATTAACCCCGCTATCCATTTGGCTGAAAAAGGGATCAAGGTCAACCGGGTTTTGGCTAAGTCGATTGCTGATAATAAAGAGTGGCTGGCGCAAACATCTGCGCGGGAATTATTCATCCCCCATGGACAACCGCTAAAAGAAGGGGAGGTGTTGGTGCAGCGTGATTTGGCTGACACGTTCCGCTTGATTAAAGCGAAAGGGACAGACGCGTTTTATCAAGGAGAAATCGGAAAAGCGTTGGTCCAAGAAGTAAATAAACGAAACGGACAGATGAAGCTGACTGATCTGAGACGGTATCAAGTGACGATGGATCAACCGCTTTGGGGAGAAATAGAGGGAGTGCAAGTGGCCACCATGCCACCGCCGAGTTCGGGGGGAGTGACGGCGCTCTATATCCTCAAGTTGTTGGAACAAGTGAAAGCGAAGGAGCAAGATCTTCGCTCCAAAGAGAAGTATCACTTATTTGTGGAAGCGATGCACCTGGCTTATGCGGATCGGGGAGCCTATCTAGGAGATCCCGAATTTGTGGAAATGCCTCTAAAAGGAATGCTTGATCCGCGTTATATCGCCGAACGAGCCGCACTGATCGATCCCGATCGCGTAAACACCAACGTTAAACCTGGGAATCCGTGGAAGTATGAGGACAAGTCACCGGCACAGGTGGGCGCGCTCCAGGATAATGAAAATGGACAGACCACCCATTTTACGGTAGCCGACCGCTGGGGGAACTTGGTTTCCTACACAACCACGATTGAACAGGAGTTTGGCACGGCCATTATGGTTCCGGGTTATGGTTTTTTCCTTAACAATGAGTTGACTGATTTTGACGCCGCCCCCGGTGGACCCAATGAAGTGCAACCCAATAAGCGCCCACGGAGTAGCATGACGCCAACCATCTTGTTCCAAAACGGAAAACCACTTATGACGGTTGGTTCGCCAGGTGGCTCCACCATCATCGCTTCTGTGTATCAAGTGATGTTCAACAAGTTGAGCAAG
Organism: Laceyella putida; assembly: GCF_042665195.1. NCBI lineage: Bacteria > Bacillati > Bacillota > Bacilli > Caryophanales > Thermoactinomycetaceae > Laceyella > Laceyella putida. The sequence continues at coordinate 55,961 of NZ_JBHTBW010000017.1, read as the reverse complement.
GGGCTTGATCTCAAGCAAGCCATTGAAGAGCCGCGAATCTTCAGTTCCCAATATCCGACGGTCCGCTGGGAAGAGGGAGTACCTGATGCAGTCAGGGCGGAGCTTGAGCAAATGGGGCACCGTTTTGCGGAAGAGCCGGAGGTCATCGGCAATGTCAATGCGATTTGGATCGACCAGAAAACAGGAACCTATTATGGAGCGGGCGATTCATCACGCGATAGCACAGCCATTGGTTTAGACAAATAACAAAGACAAAAAACCCCCTTTTCGCCAATACGGAAGAAGGGGGTTTGTCTGTTACCCAATGTTCGTATCCATTGGCGTCATGATAATGAATAAATGCATGTTTTTTTCGCCAACTTGGTGCTGAACGCTTCCTCCTTATGGGACACGGTCAAAGGTATTCGCTTATTATACTTATTGGAAAAAAAGAGCATCTTGGCAAAGGAAAGATTTCGGCTGATGAATGTTCATGATTTTATTTAGCAATCATCTTCCTGGAGGAAAGATTAAAAGAAAATAACTACCAAACACGAACGCTGGATTTGATTGGATTGTTAATGTTCGTTTTTATCGTTGACTTTTCACCTTCTTCATTGTTACACTGAATATGTGCTTAAGGAGAAAATCTCACACAATCCTGTAAAAGCGTTGAAGATGAAGATAAGCCTAAGTAGTAGACTTCTATATTATTATCCTGAGAAAGGCTGTTGATTAGGCTTGTCTTCATCAAGAATAGATAGAAGGGAACGGGACATGATGCAACCAAAAGTTGGGGTCATAATGGGAAGTACTTCAGATTGGCCAACAATGCAAAAAGCATGTGATGTTTTAGCCGAATTAGAGATTCCATACGAGGCCAAAGTCGTTTCCGCTCACCGCACGCCAGACGAGATGTTTCGTTATGCGGAAACGGCGGCGGAGCGCGGGATTGAAGTGATTGTTGCTGGAGCGGGCGGTGCGGCGCATCTGCCTGGCATGGTTGCTGCGAAAACGATTGTGCCGGTGATTGGCGTGCCGATTAAAACGTCAACGCTGAATGGAATCGACTCCCTTCTTTCGATTGTCCAAATGCCAGGCGGCGTCCCTGTGGCAACGGTGGCGATCGGTGATGCCGGAGCGATCAACGCCGGTTTGCTGGCGGCAGAAATGCTGGGAATCCAAGATAAACGGTTGCGTGAACGGTTGATCGAGCGGCGGGAGCGGATTCGCGAACGTGTGATAAAGGAAAGTGAACTGACATGATCGAGACGATGAACAAGCCAGCGACTTTAATCAAGCCAGGACAAACCATCGGCATCTTGGGCGGTGGACAGCTCGGGCGCATGGTTATTCTCGAAGGTCGGAAGTTGGGATTTCATTTCATCACCCTGGATCCAGCGGCAGACTGCCCGGGTAGCCAAGTGGCCGATCAACATATTGCGGCGCCTTATGATGATCCAGTGGCGGCCCAGCGCTTGGCGAATGCGGCTGACATGATCGTGTATGAGTTTGAAAATATCGATCCCACTGTGGTCAGTGCGTTAGAACGGCAAGTGCATGTTCCGCAAGGCAGCCGATTGCTTGAAATCACGCGACATCGGTTGTTGGAGAAGCAAGCGCTCACGGCGGCGGGCATCCCTGTTGCCCCCTATGTCGCCGTCGTGACAGAAGCGGATTTGCATCGAGGCCTGACTGAGCTGGGGTTGCCGGCTGTATTGAAGACGACGACTGGCGGATATGACGGCAAAGGCCAGTGGATGCTGAAAACGGAGCAAGATGTGGCGGCCTTGCCAAAGGAGTTGTTTATGCAAGAACAACCCTTGATTCTTGAGAAATTCATTTCCTTCCACAAAGAATGTTCGGTGGTGGTGGCACGAAGCATTCATGGCGAGGTGAAAGCCTTTCCTCCCTCTGTCAACCTGCATCGCCATCATATCTTGCATATGACCGTGACTCCAGCGCCGCTCGCTGAAGGAATGAGTGACAAGGCGGTGCGCTTGGCTGAGAGAGTGGCCGCTTCACTCGAAGTGGTTGGGCTGGTTGCGGTGGAGATGTTCGCGCTAGAGTCTGGCGAGCTCCTGGTCAATGAATTGGCGCCACGCCCACACAATTCGGGACATTATACGTTTGATGCTTGCCTCACCTCCCAGTTCGAACAATTTGTGCGGGCGGTGATCGGTTTGCCCCTTGGGCCGACGGAACTCACCTCCCCGTCGGTGATGGTGAATATTCTGGGTGAACATGGTGAAGCTTTTAATCAAGCGTATGGCACGTTGCCAGGAAATGTGAAAGTGCATTGGTATGGAAAGAAAGAGGCAAAAAAAGGACGGAAGATGGGACACGTCACGGTGGTGGATGATTTGGAGAGCGCAATCGCTTGGATCGAAGCATCGCAGATCTGGCCGCCTTTGACGGAACGTGAAAAAAAGGTTATTTATGATAAATAATCTTTTTTAGGAAAAAGATTCAGATTGAAGACAAACCCAAGTGGAGTAAGATTTTTGAAAGCGGAGTGACTGGGAGCTTTTTATCAAGCGGAGCGCCGAACTTAGGAGGAAAGCGGGCAACCCTAAGAACGGCAGTGACTTTGCCCGCGCCGGAGTTCGGCAGCGGAGCTACTTCCCGATCAAGCGACCAAGGAACGCAGACTCAAAAATCGACTCCGGGCTACTTTGTCAACAAGCTCAATCTTTTTTAGGAAAAAGATTGTACCTGACACATTAGGCTTCTAAAAAGGTGGGACTAGGAAATGATCGAACGTTATTCGCGTCCGGAGATGGCGAATATCTGGACTGAACAAAACAAATTTGAGGCCTGGCTTGAAGTGGAAATCCTGGCATGTGAAGCGTGGGCTGAACTGGGGGTCATTCCCAAGGAAGATGTGGCGCTGATTCGTCAACACGCCAAGGTGAACATTGAACGGATCTATGAGATTGAGCAAGATACCCGGCACGATGTTGTCGCTTTTACACGCGCGGTAGCGGAAACACTCGGGCCGGAATCGAAATGGGTACATTATGGCTTAACCTCCACTGATGTCGTCGATACGGCGCTTTCTTACCTTCTGCGTCAAGCGAATGAAATCTTGATTAGAGATATTGATCGCCTGATCGAAGTGCTAAAAGTGAAAGCGGAAGAGCACAAAACCACCGTGATGATGGGACGGACGCATGGGGTCCACGCTGAACCGACCACGTTTGGTCTTAAGTTGGCTCTTTGGTATGCCGAAATGAAGCGGAACCGCGAGCGCTTTGTGCGCGCGATGGAGACGGTGCGTGTGGGCAAAATCTCCGGTGCGGTCGGGACTTACGCCAATATCGACCCCTTTGTGGAGCAATATGTTTGTGAGAAGTTGGGTTTGGAAGCTTCGCCGATTTCCACGCAAACCTTGCAGCGTGACCGGCATGCGGAGTATATGGCCACCTTGGCGCTGATCGCGACTTCGCTCGACAAGTTCGCGACGGAGATCCGCGCTTTGCAGAAGAGTGAAACCCGTGAAGTGGAAGAGCCATTCAGAAAAGGACAAAAAGGGTCCTCGGCGATGCCGCACAAACGGAATCCAATCGGCTGTGAAAACATTAGCGGCTTGGCCCGCGTGATTCGTGGACACATGGTATCCGCCTATGAAAACGTGCCATTGTGGCATGAGCGCGATATCTCCCACTCTTCCGTTGAACGGGTGATTCTCCCGGACGCGACGATCCTGCTCAACTACCTACTGAACCGTTTTACCAATATCGTGCGCGATCTCACTGTATTCCCAGACAACATGAAGCGGAACATGGAGCGCACTTTCGGCCTGATCTATTCGCAACGCGTTCTCTTAAGCCTGATCAATAAAGGGCTGAAACGGGAAGAAGCATACGATCGCGTGCAACGTCTCGCCATGCGGGCATGGGAAGAGCAACGTCCTTTCAAACCACTCGTCGAAGCGGATGAAGTGATCTCCGCCACCTTGTCCCCAGAAGAAATCAACGATTGCTTTGACTATAGCTACCACTTGTCGCAAGTGGATACCATCTTCGCCCGGTTGGGCTTGAAATAGCAGCGCAAGCAATAGAAAAGGGTTTTCCGCCAGCCACTCATTTTAAAACAATCTCTATTCAAGTGCATGAGGAGAAGAAGCGCTCTTCTCCTCACCATCCACTTTCAACAAAAGGGGCGACCATGCTGTGAGATCAGGAGATATGCTGTACGAAGGGAAAGCGAAACAACTGTTCTTGACGGAAGATCCAACGGTGGTGCGGGTGAAATACAAAGATTCGGCCACCGCATTCAATAACCAGAAACGGGCCACCCTAGAAGGCAAAGGGGAAATGAATAACCGCATCAGCACGTTTTTCTTTCAATTGCTAAATGAAAAGGGAATTGCCAATCATTTCATTGAAGAAATTTCCCCACTTGAACAACTGGTGAGAAAAGTGACTATCATCCCAGTAGAGGTCGTTGTTCGCAATATTGCGGCAGGCACGATGGCCAAACGGTTGGGAATGGCCGAAGGCACTAAGCTGAAACACCCGATTGTCGAGTTTTATTACAAGGACGATGAGTTGGGCGATCCTTTAATCACCGAAGAGCATATATCCGTCCTTGATTTGGCGACGAACGAACAAGTAAGCCAGTTGAAGGAACAAGCATTGAAAGTGAATGACATCTTATCCGCCTTCCTGTTAGAACAAAATATCATCCTCGTCGATTTCAAGCTGGAATTTGGTTTGGATGGGGATGGAAATGTTTTGCTCGCTGACGAAATTTCTCCAGACACCTGTCGTTTCTGGGACAAAGAGACAGGCGAACGGTTGGATAAAGACCGCTTCCGCCGCGACTTGGGACAAGTAGTAGAAGCTTATCACGAAATCTGGAATCGCTTGGGAGGAAAATAACATGTTTAAAGCGACAATCTATGTCACCTTAAAAGAGAGTGTCTTGGACCCACAAGGTGTAGCAGTGAAAGGTTCTCTTCATACCCTTGGTTTTACCGGCGTGCAAGATGTGCGGATTGGCAAGCGAGTGGAAGTGTTGCTGGATTGCGAAGATCGCGCAGAAGCGGAAAAGCAAGTGAAAGAGCTTGGCGAAAAAGTATTGTCCAATCCGGTGATTGAGAATTTCACTTTTGAATTGGAAGAGGTGGCGTAAGTGCGGTTTGCCGTTCCGATTTTCCCTGGTTCCAACTGTGATTATGATTGTATCCATGCGATTGAAGATGTCTTGGGAGAGCCTGTGGCGCCAGTCTGGCATCAAGAAGCCGATCTCTCCTCCTTTGATGCGGTCATCTTGCCAGGCGGTTTCTCTTATGGCGATTACTTGCGCTGTGGGGCGATCGCCCGCTTCTCCCCGGTGATGGCGGCGGTGAAGGAAGCGGCCGAAGCGGGCAAGCTGGTGATCGGGATCTGCAACGGATTCCAAGTGTTGTGTGAGTCGGGATTGTTGCCGGGGGCGCTCATGCGAAATGACCACCTCAAATTCCGTTGCGACATTCAGCCGATCCGCGTAGAGAACAATCAAACGCCCTTTACAGGCGAATACGAAAGCGGACAGGTGATCAACATTCCGATTGCCCATGGGGAAGGCAACTACTATTGTGATGAAGCGACGCTGGCCGAACTGAAAGCGAACAACCAAATCGTGTTCCGTTATGCGGGGGACAACCCCAATGGTTCAGTGGACAACATTGCTGGGATTTGCAACAAAGCCGGCAATGTCCTGGGCATGATGCCCCATCCGGAACGGGCGATTTTTGACTGGATGGGCTCGGACGATGGAAAACATCTCTTCAAATCCATGCTTCAATACTGGAAGGAGAATTGCCATGCGGTCTGAACAAACAGTGGTAGAGCGTGTGGGCTTGGAACCTACGCCGGAGATGATTCGCGAACAGAAATTGTATCGGGACATGGGCTTGACCGATGCGGAATATGAACAAGTGTGCGGCCACTTGGGCCGCATGCCGAACTGGACCGAAGTGGGAATCTACAGTGTGATGTGGTCCGAGCACTGCAGCTACAAAAACTCCAAACCGCTGTTGAAGCGTTTCCCAACGGAAGGGCCGCGCGTGTTGCAAGGGCCCGGCGAAGGGGCGGGCGTCATCGATATCGGTGATGACCAAGCGGTGGTGTTCAAAATCGAGAGCCACAACCATCCATCGGCGATCGAGCCATTCCAAGGGGCGGCTACCGGGGTAGGCGGCATTATCCGTGACGTTTTCTCCATGGGAGCGCGTCCGGTGGCCTTGCTGAACTCCTTGCGCTTTGGTGATTTGCGGAATCCGCGGGTTCGTTACCTGTTTGAACAAGTCGTGGCCGGAATCGCGCATTACGGCAATTGCATCGGGATCCCAACCGTAGGCGGCGAAGTGGTGTTCGATGGAGACAGTTATGAAGGCAATCCGCTCGTCAACGCGATGTGTGTGGGTGTGCTCAACCATGATGAGTTGCAAAAAGGCGTGGCCATCGGCGTAGGAAACCCTGTGATTTATGTAGGGGCAAGCACGGGTCGGGATGGGATTCACGGCGCCACCTTCGCTTCAGAAGAACTGAATGAGTCTTCCGAAGAGAAGCGCCCAGCCGTGCAAGTGGGCGACCCCTTTATGGAGAAACTATTGCTTGAAGCCTGCTTGGAGATGGTGCAAAAAGGCATCCTGATCGGGATTCAGGATATGGGCGCGGCGGGGTTGACCTGTTCCAGCGCGGAAATGGCACAAAAAGGGGGGCATGGCCTCGACATGAACCTCGACTTGGTGCCGCAACGCGAAAAAGGGATGACTCCTTATGAAATCATGTTGTCTGAGTCCCAAGAACGGATGCTGTTGGTGGTGGAAGATGGCCGCGAGCATGAGATCAAGGAGATTTGCGACAAATGGGGGTTGCAATCGGCTGTGGTGGGCCGCGTCACCGCAAGCAATCGTTACCGCCTGTTCCATCAAGGGCAATTGGTGGCGGATATTCCCGTCAATACGCTGGTTGATGACGCGCCAATCTATGTCCGGGAAGAAAAAGTGCCTCTCTACTATGTGGAGAATGAAACGGTTCGCCCAGAAGAGGCATTGGCCGAGATTGATCCGCAAGAGGCACTTCTGCAGGTGATGTCTTCGGTCAACATCGGTTCCAAGCGTTGGGTGTATGAGCAGTATGACCACATGGTGCGTACTAGCACGGCGGTTCGCCCCGGCTCTGATGCGGCGGTTGTGTTGATTCGCGGCACAGAGAAAGGGTTGGCGATGTCCACCGACGGAAATGGCCGTTACGTTTATCTCGATCCAGTGCAAGGGGGACGCATCTCCGTGGCCGAATCGGCGCGCAACGTGGTGTGCTCCGGAGCGGAACCGCTCGGCATCACGGACTGCCTCAACTTTGGCAGCCCCGAAAAGCCGGAAGTGTACTGGCAGCTCTCCAAAGCGATTGACGGCATGGCCGAAGCGTGTCGGGTGCTCAAGACCCCTGTTGTCGGGGGAAACGTCAGCTTGTACAACGAAACCAAAGGCAACCCGATCTATCCCACCCCCATCGTGGGAATGGTCGGTTTGGTGCAAAAGCGTGAACACATCACTACCCAAGCATTTAAACAAGAGGGCGATATCATCCTGCTGTTGGGTGATACCTTTGCGGAATTGGGCGGAAGCGAACTGCAACATGTTGTGACGGGACAAATCAGCGGCCGTCCTCCTGTATGTGACTTAAACAAAGAGTTGGCGGTGCAACAAACCGTGTTGGCGGCCATTCGCGGCGGATGGGTGCAATCGGCGCACGACGTCAGCGAAGGCGGCATCGCGGTGGCGCTTGCGGAAAGCTGCATCAGCGGCAAGCTGGGCGCAACGGTCAACCTTGAAACCGAACTGGCGCCAACCGTTTTCCTCTTCAGTGAAAGCCAATCCCGCATCATCTTGAGTGTGAAGGCGGATGCGGTGGCCGATGTGATGAAAGTGGCTGAGTCGAAAGGGATAACGTGCCGTCAAATCGGTGCGGTGACGTCGACGGAAGAAATCGCGATCCAAGTCAATGGAGAAAGCGTGATTCAACAGGAAGTCGCACTTTTGAGCAAACGTTGGGAGGAAGCCATTCCATGCGCGATGAAAGTATCTTTGACCTCGACGAACTAAATGAAGAGTGCGGCGTCTTCGGCATCATTGGCCATGCCGATGCCGCCCAGCTCACTTATTATGGTTTGCACGCATTGCAACATCGCGGGCAGGAGAGCGCAGGCATTGTGACGACAGATGGCACGAAGTTTTCGGTTGGACGCGGCACTGGCTTGGTTACGGAAGTGTTCAACAACAACAATATCAAGCAATTGCATGGGGCAACGGGGATTGGTCATGTTCGATATTCGACGACGGGAGGGACTGGACTCGCCAACGCGCAACCCCTGGTGTTTAACTACGCCAAAGGGGAATTGGCGATCGCGACCAATGGTAACTTGGTGAATGCCAAAAAGTTGCGTCGCGAATTGGAAGAATCGGGTTCCATTTTCCAGACTACGACGGATACGGAAGTGATTGCGCACTTGATTGCCCGTTCCGCCGCCCCCAACTTGGAAAGTGCCGTCAAGGAAGCGTTAAATTGCGTGGTGGGAGCTTATGCGCTTTTGATCATGACCAATGATTCCTTGATCGTCGCCCAAGACCCCCATGGCTTGCGCCCATTGTCGATGGCCAAGATGGGTGAGGCCACTGTCTTTTCTTCCGAAACGTGCGCGTTTGACGTGATAGGCGCCGAGTTTGTGCGTGACATTGAGCCTGGTGAAATGCTGATTTTTGATGCGTCAGGGATAAGGACGACTACGTTTGCCCCTAAGGCGGAACGGGCGATCTGTTCGTTTGAGCATGTGTATTTCGCCCGTCCGGACAGCAATGTCGGTGGCATCAATGTCCATGCGGCGCGGAAGCGCATGGGCCGGATCTTGGCGGAGGAAGCACCAGTTGAAGCGGATGTGGTGACCGGGGTGCCTGACTCCAGCATATCGGCGGCCATTGGCTTTGCCGAAGCGACGGGCATTCCTTATGAATTGGGCTTGATCAAAAACCGCTATGTTGGCCGAACCTTTATCCAGCCAAGCCAAGAGTTGCGCGAGCAAGGGGTTAAAATGAAATTAAGCGCGGTGCGTGGGGTCGTATCCGGCAAACGCGTCGTGATGGTGGACGATTCGATTGTGCGCGGGACAACCAGCCGCCGCATCATCAATATGCTCAGGGAAGCCGGAGCGACGGAAGTGCATGTGCGCATCAGTTCACCCCCCGTGAAAAATCCATGTTTCTATGGCATTGACACACCGGATCGGGACCAATTGATCGCAGCCAATAAAACCGTTGAGGAGATACGGCAGGAAATCGGGGCTGACACGCTCTCCTTCATCAGTGTGGAAGGGATGCTGAATGCGATCGGACGCCCTCCGGGGGAACGGAACCGCGGTCATTGCATCGCTTGTTTCACCGGGGCTTACCCAACCGTGATTGAAGATGAGCTGGTATTGGAGGGGGCGAAAAAATGAGTGAGGCATATAAAGCGGCAGGGGTGGATATCGATGCCGGCAACGAAACCGTAGACCGCATCAAAAAGCACGTCGCGCGCACCATGCGGGAAGAGGTGTTGGGTGGCCTCGGCGGGTTTGGAGGATTATTTGCCCTCAAACCATATAAAGAGCCGGTGCTGGTAGCGGCGACGGATGGGGTCGGCACCAAGCTGAAAGTGGCGTTTGCCCTGGATCGTCACGACTCCATCGGGATCGACTGTGTGGCCATGTGCGTGAATGATTTGGTGGTGCAAGGGGCAGAACCGCTCTTCTTCCTCGACTATCTGGCAACGGGAAAATTGGCTCCAGCGCAAGCCGAAGCGGTGGTAAAAGGCATTGCCGACGGTTGTGTGGAAGCGGGTTGCGCCCTCATTGGCGGTGAAACGGCGGAGATGCCGGGCATGTATGCCGCGGGCGAATATGATGTGGCGGGATTTTGTGTGGGTGTCGTCGAGCGTTCACGCCTTTTGACCGGTGAGACGATTCAACCGGGAGATGCACTGATCGGCCTGGCGTCCAATGGTTTGCACAGCAATGGCTACTCCCTCGCGCGCAAAGTGCTGCTCGATGAGGGGCGATATCCATTTGAAAGGAAAGTGCCTGGAACAGAGCAGACCTTGGGTGAGGCGATGTTAGCCCCAACGCGCATCTATGTGAAAACGTTCCTTGCGCTGATGGAGCGGTTCCAAGTCAAGGCGGGCGCCCATATCACCGGGGGCGGATTGACCGAAAACGTGCCGCGCATGTTGCCGGAAGGATGCCAAGCGTTGATCGATAAGAGCACATGGGATGTTCCGGCGATTTTCCGCTGGATTGGCGAAGCGGGCCAAGTGCCTGAAGAGGATATGTTCCGCACGTTCAACATGGGGATCGGGATGGTGGTGGCCGTGCCAGCGGCTGAAGCGGAAGCCGCGGTTCAAGTGGCTGAGGAGCTTGGCGAGCAAGCAACCGTCATCGGACGAGTGGTAGCCGGCACGCGGGAAGTGGTGTGGGCATGAGCATCGCCGTATTTGCCTCAGGCAGTGGAAGCAACTTTCAGACGCTGGTGGAGGAATCGCGGCGCCAGCAGTGGCCGCTGCCCATTCGGCTACTGGTTTGTGACAAACCGGGGGCGAAAGTGTTGGAGCGGGCTGAACAGTTGGGCGTTCCCGCGGTAAGCGTCAGTCCAAAGGAATTTGTTGATAAGGCGGCCTTTGAGGCGTTTCTCTTAAGCGAACTTTCAAAACACCAGATCGAATGGATTGTCTTGGCCGGTTATATGCGTTTGATTGGTTCCACTTTACTCGAAGCGTATCCATGGCGGATCGTGAATATCCATCCATCTTTGTTGCCGGCTTTTCCGGGTAAAAACGCCATTGAACAGGCCGTTGAGTACGGAGTGAAGGTATCGGGCGTGACGGTGCATTTTGTCGATGCAGGGATGGACACGGGACCGATCATCGCGCAAGTTCCCGTTCAGTTAGACGAACAAGACAATGTGGAGAGCTTTGCCGCGAAGATTCATCAAGCGGAGCATCGCCTCTATCCGGAGGTGGTTTACCGATTGATCACCGGTGCCGTCACGGCGCCAGGCAGGATCGGTTAGGAGCCAGTTCAACATCAGGCGAGTGGGAAGATGCAGAATCATGACCAATCCTAGAGGCGAAGTGATTGGGAGCTACTTCCCGATAAAGCGACCAAGGAACGGAGACTCAAAAATACTCCAGGACATTTAGTCAGTAAGCTCATTCGCCCGCATCGCTTTTTGAACATCTCCAGCAATGAGGAACAGGAGGATATACAGGTGAGTGGTATTCGTCGCGCACTGATCAGCGTTTCAGATAAAACAGGGATTGTTGAGTTTGCTAAAGAATTGGCTGAGCTTGGAGTGGAAATCATCTCCACAGGGGGGACCCATCGCACCTTGGCGGCGGCGGGCGTTCCGGTAACGGGTATTTCGGAAGTGACCCATTTTCCGGAGATCATGGATGGGCGGGTCAAAACGTTGCATCCGAAGATTCATGGCGGACTCTTGGCGATTCGCGATTTGGCTTCGCACGTCAAAGCGATGGAGGAAAACGGGATTGAAGCGATTGACCTTGTGGTGGTCAACCTTTACCCCTTTCAACAAACCATCCAGAAGCCTGGCGTGACAGTGGAAGAAGCCATTGAAAACATTGACATCGGTGGTCCATCCATGGTTCGGTCCGCTGCCAAAAACCATCAATATGTTACGATTGTGGTTGATCCCAGTGACTATGGGCAAGTGATTTCCCAATTGCGTAGCACGGGCAACACGACATTGGAGACGCGCCGGCTGTTGGCCGCGAAAGCGTTTGGACACACAGCGGCATATGACGCCTTGATCGCGGGTTACTTTAATCAATTGTTGGATATCCCCTTTCCTGATCAATTGACCGTGACCTACAACAAACAGCAAGATTTACGGTATGGGGAAAATCCGCATCAACAGGCGGCGTTTTACCGTGAACCATTGGCGGCGGCGGGAACGATCGCTTCCGCCAAACAATTGCATGGGAAAGAATTATCCTATAATAACATTAATGATGCCAATGCGGCACTGGAACTCGTGCGTGAGTTTGCCGAACCTGCCGTCGTGGCGGTAAAGCATATGAACCCATGTGGGGTGGGAATCGGCGAAACAATCCACGCCGCCTACCAAAAAGCGTATGAAGCGGACCCTGTGTCAATCTTCGGGGGCATTGTGGCCGCAAACCGTCCCATCGACAAAGAAACGGCCATGCAGATGAAAGAGATTTTCTTGGAAATCATCTTGGCTCCCTCTTTTACGCCGGAAGCGCTGGCCGTTCTCAGCGCGAAAAAGAACTTGCGGCTGTTGGAGTTGGGGGACGCCTTCCAAGCGGCGCCGGAAGAGAGCCTGAAACTGCAATCGGTTGGCGGAGGCGCGTTAGTGGAAGAGGCGGATCTTGCGCAAGTGGCAATAGACGCCTGCAAAGTGGTGACAGAACGTGCTCCGAGTGAAGAGGAATGGAGACAGCTCCTCTTTGCCTGGAAGGTGGTCAAACACGTCAAATCGAATGCGATTGTTGTGGCTAAAGAGTCCCGGACCCTGGGAGTGGGCGCAGGGCAAATGAACCGTGTCGGTTCGGCCATGATCGCGCTCACCCAAGCGGGGGCGGAAGCGAAAGGGGCCGTGTTGGCATCGGATGCCTTCTTTCCGATGAAGGATACGGTCGAACAAGCGGCCAAAGCGGGTATTACCGCCATTATCCAGCCGGGCGGTTCGATTCGTGACCAAGAGTCGATTGAGGAAGCGAACAAACATGGCATTGCCATGATCTTCACCGGATTGCGTCATTTTAAACACTAAGATTGTTCTTTATGTATCGTGGGACCCTTCTATGCGTATACTATGATAAAAGCTAAGGGAGGGTCCTTATGCGTCTATTCGCGTGGGCGATCGGCTGGATGGCCGTTGCCATATTCTTAACAGGAATTACATCCTACCTTTCTTATGATTTTAATCTCCAAGTCTGGCAAATGCATCTGCGCACAGCCAGCGGAGTTTTCTTTATGATCGCCCTCATCGTCGGTGGTGTGCTGACAACTGACGCAGCTTATCGCAGTCGGAAACGTTTTTTCTATCGTGAAGAATGGTCGTTTATCTGTTTGTTGGTGACGGTGGGGCTATTCGGTTTGAGTTTGATCTTGCCATAGCAAAAGTTCAGGTGTGGGCGTGTGTTTCTGTTTAGAGAGAAAATGGGAGGGGACAAGCAGTGCGTATTTTGGTGATTGGCAATGGTGGGCGGGAACATGCCATCGTGTGGAAATTGAAGCAAAGCCCCAAAGTGGCAGACATTTATTGTGCGCCTGGCAACGGGGGAATTGCCGGATTGGCCACGTGTGTGCCCATCGCGGTGGAGGATGTCGACGGACTGGTCGCGTTTGCGAAAGAACAGCGGGTGGACTTAACAGTGGTTGGCCCCGAAGTGCCCTTGTTGCTTGGCGTAGTGGATCGCTTTGAGCAAGAAGGGCTCAAAGCGTTCGGTCCGCGGCGACAGGCGGCCTTAATCGAAGGGAGCAAGCGGTTTGCCAAAGAGCTGATGAGAAAGCACAACATTCCCACCGCGGCTTTTGCTTCCTTCACAAATGCTGAAGAAGCCAAGGCTTACGTGCGCGAACAAGGGGCGCCGATCGTAATCAAAGCGGATGGTCTGGCGGCAGGAAAAGGGGTTGTCGTCGCACAGACGGTAGCGGAGGCTGAGCGGGCCATAGCCGAGGCGATGGAAGAGAAGGTTTTTGGCGAAGCAGGCAATGAAGTGGTGATCGAAGAGTTTTTAAGTGGTCAAGAAGTTTCGTTGATGGCCTTTTTAGACGGAAAAACGGTGAAACCCATGGTGGTGGCTCAAGATCATAAGCCGGCGTTTGAGAGGGACAAAGGGCCAAACACAGGGGGAATGGGGACCTATTCGCCTGTGCCGCAAATCCCGGCGGAAGTGGTGGAGCAAGCGATCGATACCATACTCTGGCCGATGCATGAGGCTTTCCGCCAAGAAGGGATCGAGTATAAAGGGGTCTTATATGCGGGCCTGATGATAACGGCAGAAGGGCCCAAGGTCATTGAATTCAACGCACGCTTTGGCGATCCCGAGACCCAAGTCGTCTTGCCGCGGTTGGAGACCGACTTGGTGGAGGTGATGGAAGCCGTCATCTCCGGTACGTTGGACGAACTCTCCCTCTCTTGGAGTGAGCAGGCGGCGGTCTGCGTGGTTTTGGCGGCGGGTGGCTATCCAGGCTCCTATGAAAAAGGATGGCCGATCTCCGGTTTGGAGAGCGTGCCGGATGGTGTTGTCGTGTTCCATGCGGGAACGAAACGGCGGGATTGCGGGATCGTCACCGCTGGGGGCCGCGTATTGGGCGTGACCGCATTGGGCGCCGATATTAAAGATGCACGGGACAAAGCATACCAGCAGGTAAAAACGATTTCGTTTAAAGATATGCATTACCGCACCGATATCGCCGCCAAAGCGCTATAGCACAAAAAGCCGACTCCGTGTGTGAAGGGTCGGCTTTTTTTATAAAAAACGAGCCTACTCATCATGGGCTCGTTGTTCTTCATCGGTCGTGAGTCAACCGATTTTTGTCGTCTCTTTTTCACCTTGAATGCTGATGCCGTTGACTGGGATTTTAAACCACCAACCACCTTGTGATTTCTTGACTGGTTGGTACCCTGCTTTTTTCAAGGAACGAGCAACTGTCCAGCTAGCAGTATAAACAGTAGCAAGGTTAGTGGATTCGTCAAATTGAATCACGGTTTCTTTTTCCATTTCGCTAAGAGACATTGCACTCACGCTCCTTAATGGTGTTGTGTCGTTCTCTTTTACCGATCGTATGTTCGCATCCTCTTAACTCATTCTACCATGTTGCTCTTCATTTGCCACTACTCTTCAGGAAAAATCTATATTTCTTTTTTTCGACGCCATGTTACAAGATGTCCTTCTTTTTTTGATAAAAAATGACGAATTTTGTATGCAAGATTGTTAATATTCGATTTTTGTCGATTCGATATGCTAAATTGAAGAGAAAGAGCTTAAGCAAATGTGTTGCGGTTTGCGTATGTTCAATGATTTGGGCTAAAATTTCATCTGGGATGTGATGGACTGATGCAGAGAAAAGCTAAACAACTCATTCAGTTAAGTAAATTTCTAAGTTTGATTCTAAGGCATAGACCGGATTTAATCAACATCCAACTCGATCATGCCGGCTGAGAGAGGTAGGGAATCTGCTTGAAGCTTGTCAAAAATTCAGCAAACCCATCGACTTGATGCCAGGATCGCCTTGAACGACAAACAGCGTTTCGGCTTGAGTGAAGATGGAAAAAGCATGCGGGCCAACCATGGTCATTCGGTAGATATTGAATTAGGATATGAGCCAACATCCCCTCAAACAAACTGTTTCACGGTACTGCCAAACGTTTCTACGCTCCGATAAGGCCAAGGAGGGCTGAAGAAACAACAGCGTCACGATGTGCATCTGACTTACAGTTATGAAACGACCACCCGGACCGGAATGCGCAATGGACAACCGTTGTTTTAGAGTTAAGGGCCCAAGAGATGGCGCAGGATGGTTATCTCTTTTTATCGTACCGTCAATGGCGTTTGGTTGGTAGAGTCAGTTTCCCCGAAATATATCGATTTTCCAAACCATTAGGAGGGGAGAGGAGATGGATGTCGAAAGTAATTCAATACTCTGAAAATAGTTTGATCTGCAACCAACTTTCTAACCAAGTTTCTTGGAAACTATTATACAAAAAAGTCTGAATATAGGCAAGGGATTTGCACTCATTTTTTTATATTTTTATTCTATTTGTATATTGAATGCCTGTGTCAATATCATTTGACAGGGAAATCGTTGATTGATGAATATATGAGCCCCGATCTCCCTGTACGCAAACTTCGACAAGTGGTGAATTTATGAAGTGCGTTTATTCATCATATCGAGCATGGGACAATAGCGAATGATTCCTTCTGCCACTTTCATCGCTGACATGATCGCGATCATATAGGGGAAGTTGCGACGGCCTTTGGCCGCACACCAAGCCAGTCCAACCAAGCCGCAAGTGATTCGCAAGAGTGCATCGACCGTGCCAACATTTTGCTTCATAAAACGACCTCCTCCTTTCGCTGCTTAGCTGCTCGGGATTAGTCTGTTGCCTTACAGACGGTTCTATGCGAGCGGAAGTTGCCAGGTTTTGACTAGGAGGGCGTGGCTCAAACACACTTGAAGGAGGAAACGAACGTGGTCACAAAAACATTTGCAGAGCACCAAACCCTGTTGGATGTGGTGATGGGTCGCAAGCCGCCCTCTCGCGTCATCCGTGGGGGCCAGGTGTTGAATGTACACACAGGGCGCTTGGAAAAGAAAGATATCGCCTTGGCTGGCCGGTGGATCGCTTATGTGGGTTCCCTGGAGGAAAGCGGGTTGCTGTTTGACGAGTCTGTGGCCGTGGATGATGCGAACGGACGCGTTTTGGTACCGGGTTATATCGAGCCGCACGCCCACCCCTGCCAGATTTATCACCCACTATCTCTGGCGTCGAAGGCGGTGCAACATGGAACAACTGCATTGGTTTGCGATACGCTGCCCTTCTTTATGCAGTTGGAGACAATCGAACTGCTGACGCTTTTTGATGAGCTTCAATCCTCGCCGGTGAAGTTTTTCTGGTGGGGCAGGCTGGATTCCCAAACGCTCCTTAACGAAGACGAAGCAATGACGATCTTCGCCAAGGAACGGGTGCAATCCATTTTGAATTCCCCGCATGTTGTGCAAGCGGGCGAGCTGTCCGATTGGATGCCCCTGTTGTTGGGGGATAAAAAAATGAATGCCTGCTTGCTGCATGCCAGGGCGCAGGGAAAGCGGATTGAGGGGCATGCGCCGGGGGCCTCTTACCGTACGCTTTCCCGTTTGGCCGCGTTGGGGGTGACTGGGGATCATGAGAGTATCACCGCCCAGGAAATCTGGCGTCGGTTGGAGCTGGGTTACATGACGACGCTGCGTCATAGCTCAATCCGCCCCGATTTGCCGGAATTGTTGCAGGGATTACTGCAATACGACGATGTTCCTTGGCATCGTCTCATGATGACCACCGATGGAGCCACCCCCGCATTCTTGGCCCAGGGCTTCACCGACCATCTCTTGCGGTTGGCCTTGGAGCAGGGTGTGGATCCCATCCATGCCTACCAGATGGTCACAATCAATCCGGCCACCTATTATCGGTTGGATGAACACATCGGCAGCATCGCACCGGGGCGTTTGGCGGATATCAATCTGCTCTCTTCACTGGTTGAGCCGACGCCGCTCGGGGTGTTAAACGAGGGGGAATGGATCCGGCCGGCCACCCAGGCACCGACCCTTCCGGTGAAGGCACAAGCTTGGGGAGGCACGTTTCAGATTGCGCCGGATGAGTTGATTGTCGCGCAGACGGAAGAGGGCACCGTTCCCGTCATCAATTTGGTCAATGCGGTCATTACCAAACTGTCACTCGAACCCGTCCCGCTTTCCCGCGATTTCCGCTTGCTTCCGGATGAAGATGACCGTCTGGCCGTATTTATGATTGATCGGCATGGAACATGGATAACCGGTGCCTATGTGCGGGGGTTTGGACGACGGATTGACGCCTTTGCTTCCAGCTACACCTGTACCCATGATTTGCTGTTGATCGGTCGGGACGCCCGAGCGATGGCCAAAGCCGCCAACCATGTGTTGGAGCGGAATGGTGGGATCTATTGGTTGCAGGATGGAGAGGTCCGATTTGAGCTTCCGCTGCCGATTTTGGGTACGATGAGTGATCTCACCGTGGATGAGCTGATCCCGCTCTGCCAGGGGTTGGTGGAGCGGTTGAATGAAGCCGGTTACACGTTCCTTGATCCGATCTACACCTTGCAGTTCCTCTCTTCCACCCACCTGCCCCAAGTGCGCCTGACGAGCGCAGGAGTGGTGAACGTGAAAAAGAAAAATGTGATCACTCCCCGCTGTGAGAGGAAGGGTTAAGATGCGGCGCAAAAGACAAATCATTGCCATGGGCGGGGGCGGGTTCTCCATGGAACCGAAAAATCCCTTATTGGATCGCTATATTTTGGCACAGACGGGTGTGGCCAAGCCGCGCATTTGTTTTGTGCCGACAGCTAGCGGAGATGCGCGCTCTTATATTCGCCGGTTCACCCGCTTTTTCGCTAAAGAAGCCTGCCACCCCACCCATCTGTCTCTGTTTCGCGCGGAAGTAACCGATTTGTGCGATTTTATCTTATCGCAAGACGTGATCTATGTGGGGGGAGGGAATACCCGCAATATGTTGGTGCTTTGGCGGGAGTGGGGGATCGACGAAATCTTGCGGGAAGCGTGGCGACAAGGAGTGGTCCTGGCCGGTCTCAGCGCAGGCGCCAATTGCTGGTTTGCTTCGTGTGTCACTGATTCCAACCTGGGTGGATTATCCGCTTTGCCCGCCTTGGGCTTGCTTGAGGGAAGCTTTTGTCCCCATTATGACAGTGAAGCGAGTTGGCGGACTTCCTATCACCGGTTATTGCGGTCGGGGCTCATCAAACCGGGCTGGGCCTGTGATGATGGGGTTGCGTTGCATTATGTGGATGAGGGCCTCCATGCCATCGTCAGCTCTAGGGAACATGCTTTTGCTTATCAAGTGGGGCTGGTTGATGGGAAGGTTAACGAATCGAAAGTGACCCCCCGTTATTTGGGGGATCAAAATGAAAAAACTCCGCTGGGCGCGGAGTAACTTCCTGCTAATGCTAATGCGTGTCTGGCCAAGCTGTGTGCACCTTAGCTTGCCGGCGCCCCTATTTGCCCATGGCAAGAGAGGAATGCGCGGATAAATCCCTTCCTTTGCCATAAGGAATGCAGAAAGGGGTACCGGCAATCGGGTCCGTCATCACCATCGATTGCAATTGAAAGACATCCTGCACCAATTTTTCTGTTACAATTTGTTCAGGTGCTCCTTGGGCATAGACTTGTTTATTTTGAATTGCGATCATGTGGTGCGCATAACGGCAAGAAAGGTTGAGGTCATGCAAGACCATGACAATCGTCCGTTTTTCTTTTTCGTTCAACTCGTACAACAGGTCGAGGATTTCAATCTGATGCGTCAAGTCCAGATACGTGGTCGGTTCATCCAACAGGATAATGTCCGTATCTTGCGCGAGCGTCATCGCGATCCAAGCACGTTGCCGTTGTCCACCAGACAGGTCGTCTACAGGGCGATGGGCGAGCGTTGTGAGCTGTGTCTTCTCAAGGGCCCAGTTCACTTTGGCCTCATCTTCTTTTGACCACTGGCGAGCCCATGATTGGTAAGGATAGCG
Organism: Laceyella putida; assembly: GCF_042665195.1. Lineage (NCBI taxonomy): Bacteria > Bacillati > Bacillota > Bacilli > Caryophanales > Thermoactinomycetaceae > Laceyella > Laceyella putida. Next base: position 36,645 of record NZ_JBHTBW010000017.1, on the reverse strand, counting down.
CCCTTGTTTCACCAATTGGAGGACGGTTAGCCCTTCCGGTGCTTCCGGCCCTTGCGGCAGGATTGCCAATTGTTTGGCTACCTCTCTGGTGGACAACGTGTTGATTTCTTTCCCGTTAAGGAGGATTTGACCCGCCGCCGGTTTAAGCAAGCGGGCCAAAGACCGAAGCAAGGTGGATTTGCCGCAACCGTTGCTTCCCACAAGAACCGTGATCTTGCCATGAGGGATGGTGAGATCCAATTCTTTGATAATGGCGGATGCACCATATGACAATGTTAATTGTTGGGTAGTAAGACCTTGAGCCAACAGTATCGCCTCCATTTGAAATTTAACCCAAAACCGTACAATTCCTTCTGATTTCATTCTATGAGAATGTTTTTCAATCGTCAATGAAAATGATATTGATTATCATTAAATACTTCTGACATTTGACCCCTGCACACACATTGGTTATATTAGACACTATGGTAGGGTGATACAGGTTAAGGATTTTGTCCCAATTACCCTACCTTTTCTATGACCATTTCCTTTTTTTGTAGAAAAAAAGAGGGAAAGAAAAAGGATAGAATCGAATTTGAATAAAATAGGTTTACCTCTGCCCGCACCTAAGGAATAAGAAGAGTGGAGTGGCGAACAATATGGTGAAATTGGGTAATAATGGGGTGAAAACTTCTGAATAAGGGAGTTTATACTTTTGAAGGTGATTAATCGTACTGCAATAAACTGGCTGATGCTGGGATTGTTCATATCCATTGTTGTGTCCACGTTTTTGCCGCCCGTCATGTTGGCGATCGTCGGGATCCTCATGTTGGCGGCATACCGGGACAAGTGGACGGTTAATGAATGGCCGGAGAAAATCTATATTGGCTTTATCGTTCTTTCTTGCATTAGCTGGGTTTACAATCCATCTTGGTTTTACTGGGTGCCGATCGGCATTATCCCCATTGTAATGTTTGGTCTTTACTTTTTGCTATCCCAATGGGTTCGTCACGTGGTCAAATGGTCTTGGCCGGAGGTGCAACGAGCCTACCTGATTTTTTGGTTGGCCGGTCTTTATGTCGCCCTGATTGTGATCATTCAACAAATCGATTGGCATGTGATCAATAACTTGCTGGGACCGCTGATGGATTTTTACAGTGATCATCGTTGGGAATCTGAGCATTCGGTACGGAGTGTGGGGACATCGGGGAACTCCAACTTAGCCGCGGCATTGCTTATCTGTTTCGCCCTTATGAGCATTTATGCTATGTCGATTTTAAAGAAGCCGTGGCAAAAAATCGGAGCTTTTGCCGTGTTTGTCCTTTATTGTGCGGCAATTTGGTGCACCGGATCGCGCGGGGCATGGGTAGGCCTTGTCATCGGGATGATCGTCCAACTCTGGATGACGGGACATCGTAAACGGACAGTGACCATTACTTTGGCGATTCTGCTGTTCGTCTATCTCTTTCCGCAATTCATTCCCAGGAAAGAGTCGCTGTACGCCACCATTGAAGTTCGTCTTAAAGTGTGGCTGACGGCGCTTGACATCTTTAAGGAAAACTGGTTGTTTGGTGTTTTGCCATTGCACTTTGGACAGCTTTTCGCCAAAATCGCCGGATTTTATGTTTGGCATGCCCATAATATTTTTCTCGGAGTGGCCAGTGAATATGGGATTATTGGACTTGGCCTGTTCTTGGCCCTTGTCTTCATGACCATTCGCCGGGCTCGCCGGTGGCGGAAGCAGGCCAACCAGAAAGAAGAGAAGCGGCTTGCGGGGATGTTGCTTTCGTTGACGATTGCCTTATTGGGACATGGCATGTATGATTACCCGATCATCGCCCCCCAGGTCGGTTTGATGTTTATGTTGAGTGTCATCATGATTCATACGCAATATGAACGGCGTTGTCTGTGTAAACCCATTTGGGATGAAAGAAGCAAAGCCCAGGCATCGGAATGGACGATCATGAAAAGGATGCTTTCAGCCGCGGTGGTTTGGCTGAAAGGCGGACCTTTGCGGGTGTTGGTTGATCTCGTTGGAGGTAATTATCGAAAACGGGCTTAAATGGCCCGTTTTTTTGTTGTATAAAATCGGCGTCTCCTGTCTAGACTGGATACCAACTCTAGCAATCTATCAAAATAGAGGGGAGATCCAAGCCATGAAAAAGATGGGAAGCACCGCTTGGGGATTGGCCTTATGTTTGACGATCGGTATGGCGCTGATGGCCAGTCCGCAGGTGAAAGCCGAAGAAGCTTACATGAAAATTAAGGTGGAAAAAGGAGATACATTAACCGAGCTGGCACGAAAACACGAGACAACCGTAGCGGAACTTCAGCAAGCAAATGGGTTGATGAGCCCTGATTTTATCCGGATTGGTCAGGTATTGCGCATTCCGGGGCAAGCTGAAGCGGCGCCGGACCAGGAGCAAAGCAGCGACAGGGACTCCGCTCCTGATGTGCCTGTGATGACGCGTGGCAGTCAGTTGGGTGAATTTATCGTAACCGCTTATACAGCGGGACCGGAATCAACGGGCAAACAAGCAGGGGAGCCTGGGTACGGGATTACTTCCAGTGGCCAACCGGTTCTTGAAGGAGTGACGATTGCGGTGGACCCTGAAGTAATCCCCATCGGCTCGCGTGTATACATTGAAGGGATTGGTTACCGGATCGCCCAAGATACGGGATCGGCGATCCGAGGTAAGCGGATTGATCTATATATGAACAGCGTGGCTGAAGCACGGGCGTTTGGAGTCAAGCGAAATGTCCGTGTCGAAGTAGTTGAGTAATATGGCTTAGACGCTTCTGAACAATCGATTTTAAATGGAGCGCTTCAGCATTCGCTGCGATTGTAGGGTACAGTCTAGAAATGATCTAGGCTGTTTTTTTCATGATGAAATTATAACGTGCATTGATGGTATGGGAACCTTTGTGTTCTGAACAAAAAGTGACGATGATTTTGAAATCGTGTGAAAACGGGTTCCATGGTACAATAAACACTAACTGGAAAGGGCGAGCCTGATGAAGTTGGTGACATTGTATCGGCCGGTGGGACAAAAGGAGTTTGAGCTGATTCGAGAGAGTAGCTAATCAATACGCGTGAAATAATTTTCATTGAGAAGGAGTTGGCTTTGTGGAATTTTTTTTGCCGTTAAACTACCCCTATTCCTTTGAAAAAACGATAAAACGATTGCGTACCTTTGAGAAGAGCAGTTTTGCTGCGGCGGGAGAACGATTGTCCCGCACCATTCACGGCAAACGCGGACCGCTCCTGTGCACGATCGGGCCGGTCAAGGGAGAAAAAGCGCTGCATGTGAAAATCGAGGGGAGTCTGGCCGAAGGTGAACAAGAAACCTTAAAGCAAACGTTGTCCCGGATGTTCAGCACCGCTGTCGATTTGACTCCGTTTTATGAACAGATGGGGCGGGACCCCGTCTTGGCGCCTGTGATTGCGGCCCGGGAGGGGATGCACTTTGTGTTGGAACCCAGTTTGTATGAATGTTTGATTAAAACGATCATCGGCCAACAGCTCAATGTTTCTTTTGCGGCGACGTTGATCCGGCGTTTTCAGGAACGGGCCGGCGGAAAAGTGTCCTTCCACGGACGGGAATGGCCTCTTTTTCCCACGGCGGAACAAGCGGCCCGGTTGGAGTATGAAGATCTGCAAGCACTCCAATTCAATCGACGCAAAGCGGAGTATGTCATTGATCTTTCCCGACTGGTGGCCAATGGGGAATTGGACCTGGACTCGCTGTGGGAGCTAAACGATGAAGAAGTCTTGCGGATGTTGTTGCCCATCAGAGGGATTGGACGTTGGACAGTGGAATGCGTCTTGTTATTTGGCTTGGGACGCCCCGATTTATTGCCCGCGGCCGATATTGGTTTGCGCAATGCGCTGAAGCGTGTTTACCGGCTTGACCATCAGCCATCGGAGGCGGAAGTGCGGAAATTGGGGGAAGAATGGGCGCCTTACCGCAGCTATGTGACGTTTTATTTGTGGGATACGCTAGATAATATGAAGTCGGGTTGAGCAAAATGTGATATGATCATCATAATGAATGGAAGATGAAAAGGAGGCGCTCCTCTTGGCTAAGAAGAAAATAAGAGAAAAACGTGTCGCCGCCGTGGATGCAAATGGCGTGTTGATGCGCGATCTCAAAGCGACGGCTTTGTGGATCAGCATTGCGGTGGGTGTGGTCGTGGTGATGGCGATTGTGGAGCGGACATTATTTTAGGAAAACCATTGTGAGACCCCTTGCCGTGTGATTGCGGTTGGGGGTTTTTATATGCAAAAAAAACCTCCTCTTTCGCCTTCATTTTCAGGCAAAAGGGGAGGTGGGTGTGCAGCTTCAACTTTTCACTTTGGCGGCCAGCTGCGCTTGTTCCAGCTGGTCGGGACTGTAAATCACACTGCGTGGATAAGCGATCTGAATCCCTTGCTTATGCAAGCTGATAACCGCTTCCTTGCGCATCTCCCGTTCGAGGGACCAATGTTGTTCCGGTTCGCTTAATGCGGTGACGGTAAACTCCACCCCCGTTTGGTCGATCCGGGTGATGCCCATCACCTCAGGTGGTTCGATGAGATAAGGGGCATAGCGTTTGGCGATGGAACTGCATACTTGATCCAATGCCTCGTTTACCACGGACAAGTCGGATTCATATGGCACCGTCACAGCCACAATCGCCCGCATCTTTTCGCGGTTGTAGTTGGTCACCTGCGTGATGTTTCCATTGGCGATATAGTGAAGCCGTTGGTTGAACTCGCGGATTTTGGTGACGCGCAACCCCACTTCTTCAACCGTTCCGTTGATTTGCCCGTTAATCTCCACGAAATCCCCCACTTCCAATTGGCTTTCAAAAATGAGGAAGAAACCCGTGATGATGTCGCGGACTAAGTTTTGCGCCCCAAACCCGATGGCCAGCCCCAAAATTCCGGCACCCGCCAAGACCGGCAGTGGATCAAAGCCAAGATTGATCAATAGCGTAAGCACTGACATAAAGTAGATGCCGTAACGCGAGATGGATTTGATCAATTTGCGCAAGGTATTGGCTTTTTTGCTTTCGATGCGGCTCAGTTCAAACACCTTATCGATCAATCGATCAATAAAGCGGAGGGCGATCACCGTCAGCAAGATGATGAGCATAATCTCTCCGATAGGGAGCAAGACGTATTGGACAGGATTTTCAATGATTTTGGCAAAGAGGGTTTTGGTTTCCGTTGCGAAATTGCCCACCGAGGAAACCTGCTGTTGTAGGGTTGTCGAGGTTTCTTGTTGCATGGTTAAGGACGTGCACCTCCGTAACGCAAAAGTTTATTTCAACCTTATGGCCGCGCCATCGGTTTGTTCGCTATCGTTCATACGGACGGCAAGGACTCTTTGACTTTCTTGTCTAATTGCTCTTGGCTGATCCACCCTACAAAAGAGTAAAAAATGTTATATTCTTGGTCAAGTAGGGCAACTGCCACAAATGGGAAATGTTTCTTGGAGTGATACCGCACATCGATCCATCTCACCTCATAACCGTATGGACGCTTGCGGACTTCAGGGTAGCCAAAGGAAGTGAAGTCCAAAAAAGCCGCGATGGGCTCCGCTTTTTGGGATTGTTTGGTGGCTGGATGATCAAGTCCCTTCGTGGAGATCTTACCCGTCCACAACAGCTGGTTACTTCGAATTTCCCCCAAATGGACTTCTTCCGCAAATTCGGCGATCACTTTCCAACGGGACCAGTTGCCAGTGGGGATCAATGTATACCGGCCGGGCCGATTGCCATGGTTTTGCTGTACTACCTGGATTAATTGTTGGCGAATCCATAGCCGGATGATGATATAGACGGCAATGATCAAATCGATGATGAGAAAGAGAAATCCGATTCGGCTTGGGAAAAACCACCAAAGGAGAAAACCTGCCAAATGAATGGCAAAAATAAAGGGATCGAAGATAGCCAATGTGTGAAAGGCGATCCATTTTTTTGTAAATGGGCGTCCAGCCTGTGTCCCATAAGAATTAAACAGGTCGATAAAAATATGGATGAAGACAGCCAGAAAGGTCCACCACCAGAGATGAACCAGGTTGGCGCCGGGTAAGAACAGATGCAGTGCGGCGACAATGAGGCTGGGCCAGATGATCAGCATAGGCAGTGAGTGGCTGAAGCCACGGTGCTGTCGAATATAGGTGGCGTTGCCACGAATGCGATAGATCGTATCCGAATCAGGCATTTGGGACCCGATCACCGTACCCAAGAGGATTGCTTGCGCGTTGTCAGGATTGGCACCGACGGTGGGATCGAGTTGTGCCAAGCCAAACAGTCCAATCCCCATCACAAAGTGGGTGGCCGTATCCATTCACCATCCCCCCTAAAAAATAATGGATTTTATATATTTTTTTCTGTCATTGGGAATATCAACCGCTTCAAACAGGTTTTTCTGCAGTAAAGTGGTGATAGAGACTTCTACAAAAGTCTAACAGATTTTTTAGTGTGATGGGTGAAAACTTCCTTGAGAAGGAGTGAAGATTGTTGTATTTGGTATGACGCTCAAATGGATGTGGAGTGGAGCAAGCACCTCCCAAACTGAAAAAGACCTGCATGCCCGCGATCCCAGTTAGGCAAATCACGATCAATCAGGGCTCATCGGGGAAATGATTCATGCGGCGACATGGGAGAGAGCAGAACAGGCCACGCTGATGCGCATCGCGATGGAGAAAGGTATGCATTCATGAGCTGGCTCCACGGGCCATCGGGGAACGCAGCGAAAATCCGAATCGTGGGTTTTCGACATGTTTCAACGAGTAGCTTCATACTCTTCATCTTGGAAAGCTTTCACCCAATCAGGGCGGAACAAAACACGGTATTTTCGTTTATCATATCCTGCAAGCACTGATTTCTTAAGGAATGTTAAAAATCTGTCTATATCCTTTGGTTGGAATAACGGTGTATGATGTATATAACCAATCTTTTTAATAAGGGATTGCGCTTACACTTCCTTTGACTTTGCCGGTAATTCAGTGTAAGGAGGCAAAGGGTTTGGGTAAAAAAGATCATCTAACCATAGATAAGGAAGTGGTTCAGGTTATTGGGCGGGAACTCCTCGATTGGTATTATCGCAATCGACGGGATCTTCCTTGGCGGAAGAATCAAGATCCATATAAGATTTGGGTCTCGGAAATCATGCTTCAGCAAACCCGTGTTGATACTGTTATTCCCTATTTTCAGCGCTTTATTGAACAATTTCCCACACTGGATGACTTGGCTCAAGCACCAGAAGAACAAGTGATCAAGGCGTGGGAAGGGTTAGGGTATTATTCGCGCGTTAAGAATTTGCATGCTGCAGTGAAAGAAGTATCGGCCAAATATGGAAGTCAAGTTCCTGATGATCTAGAAACCATTTCCAAACTGAAAGGGGTTGGCCCATACACGGCTGGCGCGATTTTAAGCATTGCTTTCAACAAAAAAGCGCCAGCGGTCGATGGAAACGTCATGCGCGTCTTTTCACGTCTGTTTGCGCTGACGGATGATATCGCGCTGGCCTCAACCCGAAAAAAGATGGAGCATATCGCACTGCAAGTGATTCCGAATAATGTGCCGGGTGATTTCAACCAAGCACTGATGGAATTAGGTGCACTCATATGCACGCCATCGTCACCTCAATGTTTATTCTGCCCTTTACGTTCTGTCTGTAATGCATATGCGGAGGGGATTGAAGAAGAACTTCCGCGGAAAAAGAAAGCAAAACCGCCAAAACAGATGAAAATGGTGATGTTGTGGCTGTCTCAAGGTCAGCGGGCCCTGATTGAAAAGCGGCCCGATGAAGGCCTGCTTGCGGGCATGTGGGGACTGCCGACCATCCAAGTCGCTGAGGAAGAATCCATGCAGGAAGCACACCTGTTTTGTGACAAAAACGGGTTGAATGTTACGAATATAAAAGTAGCGGGGAAATTTGAGCATATCTTCAGTCATCAGCATTGGAAGGTAACGGTCATTCAAGGTGAAGTAAGCGAATGGGCTTCTCCTTTGCCTTCATCTTGGTCTTGGATGACAGCGGATCAAGTGAATGAAAAACCATTTTCAAACGTTTATCGTAAAGCACTGCAATTATTCATATGATTTTTAAATGACCAGGCAACTTAATGGAGTCTCAAAACCAAATGTTTTTCAATCGATTTACATCAGATAGGGAGAGAGTTTCAGTGGAAAGTAAAAAACCGATGGAAGAGCAGTTGCCTGAAGGGAAGAAAGATGCGGCAGAAGAGTTGCAATCGCCGGCAAACCATGAAAGTGATGAGCAAATGGCCGCGGCGCCAGAACCTGATGCCGAAATGAAGCCAACCGCTCCGGTTGATGAAGTGACGGAAGAAATAAATAGCGGGCATGCAGAAGAGGTGAAGGGGGAAAACGATCCCCAACCTGCCGGTGCAAAGGAAGAGACGAAAGCGGAAGTGACAGAAGAGGCAAAAGAAGAATCATCGCACGATCGTGCGTTTGACACGATGGAGCTTAAGATTTTTGGCCAATGGGACACGGATGGTGAAGCAGCGCCGACCATTGGGCAAAAGAAAGAAGCAGATGCGGCGCCGGATGAGGCCTTGGCGGCAGAAACAGAAGAGACCGTGCAAAATCAACCGGAAGAAGTGGTATCAGCGGCGGAAGAGCGCCAACTAGTCAAGGAGGCCCCGGTCTCCACGCCTGCCTCTGTGATGGTTGATTTCAGCGAGGATATCGCCGAATTTGAAAAAAGAGAGACCCGAGCGGCTGAAGAAGCCCAAAAAGCTCCGACACAAGCGGAACCAGTTCCTGTCGAGGCGGGTGGAGTGCCGGACGATACGGGCGTGTTCAAATCGGTGAAACGGGAAATCCGCAGCACTCCGAGACCGAAGAAACTGTTGGTGGCCGCGATCGCTTCAACGATGGTAATCGCGGGCGCGGTGGGCTTCAGCGCCTTCGCTTATGAGCAACAATCCACCGCTGTGGCGGATACGCCCAAAGTGCAACCGGTCAAGAAGCCCAACCTGTTCCAGCTGTACTTGGATGACCAAAAGTTTGAGCTTGACTTGAACACGATCGGTTATGACGGCAAAAACCAAAACACGATTGACCAAGGCAAGTTGCGCGCTTGGTTGGACACCGTGCAAAAGCAAGTGAATGTGGAACCGAAAAATGCGGAAACCACACGCTTGGGTGCCCAGATTACGCCGGAAGAACCGGGACGTAAGGTGGATGTGAAAAAGGTGGAAACGTGGCTGAAGAATATCAAGCCATTGATCAATAAACCGCAACGAATTCCGACGATCACGTTGAAACCACTTGTCACAACGGAAGATATCAAAAATGTGGATAAAAAGCTAATCGGCAAATACGGCACCAAGTTTGATCCAGGGAACGTGAACCGGACGACCAATATGAAGCTGGCTTCCAAAGCCATCAGCGGACTCATCCTCATGCCGGGTGAGAAGTTCTCCTTTAATGCGGTTGTGGGTCCACGCACGGCCAAGCGCGGTTATAAAACGGCCGGTGTGATTGTGAAGGGTGAGTTTACAGAAGGCATCGGCGGAGGCATCTGCCAAGTATCGTCCACCTTGTTTAACAGTGTGGATGAAGCCGGGCTGAAAATGGTGCAAGTCAATCACCATAGCGCCGAAGTGACCTATGTGCCCAAAGGACGGGATGCGACGGTTTCTTGGGGCGGGCCCGATTTCAAGTTCAGAAATAACCTCAATAAGCCCGTTTTGATCAAGATTAAAATGGCGGGTCCTTACCTAACGGTTTATACCTATACGGCCCCAGGGGCGAAGGTGAACAAGAAAAAAGTTCAAGCGGCTCCAGAAACGTTTACACAAGTGAAAGTCAATCCAACGAAGCCGTCGGAACAATTGCCCAAGACAGGAAACTAATCCACCCCTTCGCTCGATTTTGATGGTTAAACACCCGGTCAACCCGGGTGTTTTTTCATGTGGACGGGACATTCATTTAAAAGGTTGATCCGGTTGAATGGCGGCCAGACCACCGCGCTGTTCAATTTCCCTGATAAGGTCATGGTGCAGACTGATCCCTTGCACGTTCATCAACGGGGACATCTGAGCCATCACAAAATGATGATAAGACAATTCTTCCATGGTCCACTGCGATAAAGGAAGCATGCTTAATTCGTCAAACGTTCTACCCTCATACACAGGTATCACCTCCCGCTTAGTATGAGAGGAATTGGGCAAAACATACATAGAACGGGTTGATTACAAGAAAGGCGAGAATGCGATGAAATGGCTGATAGAGGAAATTCCATTTCCGATTGATTTGGAACAGGTTTTTGCAGAATTGTATCAGGAGGAGCCTTATGCGTTTTGGTTGGACAGCTCCCGCCTGATCACAGGATTGAGTCGTTATTCCATGATGGGCGGCCAACCGCAGTTGATCTTGCGGAGCAAGCATGGCCAAACGGAGTGGATGGACGGGGGCGGAGTGCGAAAGCGGATGGAAGAATCGCCTTTCGCCATGTTGCGGCGAGCATTGGATTCCACTCGATGCCATATGGGGATCGAGCCCCCGTTGCCTTTTGTAGGCGGGTGGGTCGGATACGTGGGATATGAGTGCAACCGCTATCTGGAACAAGTGCCTGTCCATCAGCTTGACCCCACCCAAGCACCTGACATGATCTGGATGTATGTCGACCAAGTGCTGATATACGATCATCTGGAAGAGAAAGCCTATGTGAGTCACCTATATGAGGGGGATCCGGCTTTGGCCAAGCGAACCGTGGCGACGTGGATGGGCAAGTTGCGTGAAGCGATGCGGCAACCTCCCTCTCCGCTTTCCATTCCGGAGGCGGCTTCGGCGGAGCAGGAAGAAACCTTTCGCATGACGGTGACTCCGGACTCGTACCGTGAGCGGATAGGGCGGATCAAAGAATATATCGGCCAAGGCGACATTTATCAAGCGTGTTATACCTATCAATTTGAAACGGATTATGCGGAGGATCCGTTCCTTCTCTACCGTATTTTGCGACACATCAATCCGGCCCCGTTCGCCGCTTATTTACGATTGGGGGAATGGACGGTGGTCTCCTCTTCTCCTGAGCGTTTTTTGCGTATGGATGAACACCGGGTGGTGGAAAGCAGGCCGATTAAAGGAACGCGTCCACGTGCCGCAGAAGTGGGGGAAGATCGGCGGTTGATGCGGGAGCTTGAGACCCATCCCAAGGATCGCGCGGAAAATGTGATGATCGTCGATCTGGTGCGGAACGACTTGGGACGAGTTTGCGACACGGGCTCCGTTCGTGTTCCTAAGCTATTGCAAGTCGAGTCTTATGCCACCGTCCACCAACTAGTGTCAACGGTCGAAGGGACGCTATCCGCGGAACGTTCTTCGCTGGATGTGATTGAAGCGGCATTTCCGGGGGGATCGATGACGGGAGCTCCCAAGATCAGAGCCATGGAAATTTTGCATGAAATGGAATCGGTGGCACGCGGCATTTATTCAGGGGGACTCGGCTATATCGATGTCCGGGGGTCGTTTGACCTGAGCATGGTGATCCGTTCGATCGTATGTCATCAAGGAAAGGCCTTTTTCCACGTGGGTGGGGGGATTGTGGCCGATTCCGACCCTGACAGAGAATATCAAGAGACGCTGGACAAGGCCCGTGCGTTGCAAAAGGCGTTGTCACTGGCTAAATGGAAGCGGACAGAAACGCAAATGACCTGTTGATCGTTATGGTCAACAGGTTTTTTGTATGCAAAGGGTGACGGCCCGCCACTCGAGTGGCAAATAAAAGCAAGGGGCATGCTACGAAGGGTGATCGTATGATTGTGCGCTTTGGGTTTGTGGCGATGAGCAGTCATGTGAAAAACGCATCGCCAGCCAAAACCATGACAGTGAAAGCTTTTCAACAAATTGGACAGCCGAAACTTACGATGGAAAAAATCATTCTCATCACCACCGCTGCAATCACCAAGGGGAAACCGTGGAAAGCTTAAGGCCGAGAGTTGTGTCTACTTGGTCAGGGGAACCGTTTTCCCCCAAGATCCATATCTCAGTCCCAAAAGTGAAACGGATCATCGAGGGCATGCGGATTATGTGGAGTTGGATGATATCTATCCTTTTCTAACGATGGCCGCTTCCCATATTGATCAACTGGATGTCATGATAGAGGCCAAGCGGAAGGATGGAGCGTTGTTTCGCTTTTATCAAAGTACAGCACATATGTGCGTACCTTGTTTTCTATAAAGTCTCCTTTCTTTCCTGCCTAGAAAAAAGTTTGTTATAAACATCCCCGTAATGGGGATACTAAACAAAACACCATTCATCCCGCCACTTTAGAAGTGGGGGACTTCTTACGCAAATATGCTAAAATAAGAAGAGGGGATAGGTATGGCAGGTGAGGGGGGGAAAGATGGCAAGAGGACTCCCAAAGGTGAAAGCGGTGTTGGCGTCATCATCTTCTGGAGCAAGAAGAATGTGGTTTGCCTGGGTTTTTAGAAGTTCTGCCTGCTTGCATGGGTTGGCTGGCCTCTTCATGCTCTTTGTGCTCGTCCATGCCATGAATGGAAGTTGGGTCATGCGGACGAAGTTTATCGTGCAAAATGAATGGCTTGTGACGGTTTCTTGGTCAAGTCTGCTCTTATCCAGTTTGAGTTTTGTCAGCACTTTCGGCATTTTGACTTACGCCTTGGACAAACAATTTCGGTTGATTCTGCAATGGGCTTGGATGATTCAGTTGATAGGCAATGCAGCGCTTGCGCTTCATTATGTGATTCAAATGGTGTTGTATCCGGTTTTGTTGAAGTACCTTGTTCATATGCCGACCACTGCTTTACTGCATCATGTCAAAGAATGGGATGCCTTGCTCTCACACCTTGCCACCGTGTTTGCCCCATCATGTTTAGCGGTCGGGGGCTTTATTTATACCGCCGCCATGTTTTACACCCAGGGTTTTTCCCGTCGGTTGAGTTGGTGGTCCCTCAGCATTTGGATCATGCTGCTGGCCGGTTCGGTAGTCGTTCATTGGTCATTGTCGACATTTTCAGTCTTTTTGGGCTTGACGTTGGCATTCTATGTACCTTGGCTATGGAAGGCGGCAAAAGAGCTGAAACCTGTATGTTCTAGATAAACCTTCCATACAGACTCGGATTGAAATGGAAATCAATCTTGAGTTACAATAAAAAAGCCAAATTAGATGTATATTTCCCCATTGGAGGAGAAACTTTATGCGCCTACGGTCTTTTCAGCTTGCCGATGCCCATGATGTCTCCCAGATCTGGCAAATGACCGCATCACACGAGCAAGAAAAAGAAACACTACAAGTCTTGGCAGAGCAACTAGGCTTTGATCGTGATTTGGTAATCGTAGCAGAAGCGCCGGATAAAAGAGTGGTGGGAGCGATAGTGGGTACCATGGATGGGCATACGGGGTTCTTCTACTGCTTGGCTGTTCATCCTGAGTACCAAAAGCGCAAAGTTGGCACGATGCTGGTGCGCGAATTGGAGCAACGCTTTTTGCAAAAGGGTGTGAAAAGGATTTGGATCACGGTGGACGAAGGTACGGAAAAGTTGTTTCCTTTTTATCAGTACCTTGGATATACCAATAGTTGTTCTACGCGTTTGGAAAAGGAACTTTACTCGGTATCTTCCGGTCCACATGAACGTACTGGTTAGTTTTTCTTTTTATTTGTTATAAGGGAATGACATGCATTGTTGTCTGCCTAACTTAGGCAGATTTTTTTTGATCCAAACCCTTTCTCATTTTTAGGATACCTATATAGTATTAAGAATACTACACTTTGAATGCGCTTTCAATTTAAAATTCATTAAACAAATCATTTTTTCTTGTATATGAATTCTTGTCTAATTTGTAAACAAGCATGTTATTTCTGTTGATATATGAAATTGGATATAAAATTTTAATGTTGAAAACGGTTGGTATGATTCGTCGGAATAATATTTTCTGACTGTTCCCTCAATATTTCTTGCGGATGGGGTGGAAGTTTTCTCCATTTGATGAGATCCACATGGATTGTTAACACAAGATGCAATTTTTTACTTGACTTTCTATACAGGCTTTTGCATAATATTAAGAAATAATTCGGAACAAACGCGATGACGAGGACTAGTAGAGCAAGTCCAACTGTACAGAGAGTGAGGCCCATCGGTTGAGAGGCCTTGCCAGTATGGCTGTTCGAACCCATTCTCCGATGCGACTGGTGAAGAGCCAGTTCGGGATCCTTCCCGTTATCAGGTTGCGATGGACAATCGCATGGAGTTGGGCACGTGAGTGAATCGCGTGCCAACAAAGGTGGTACCGCGGAAGAACACCCTCTTTCGTCCTTTGGGGCGTAAGGGGGTGTTTTTATTTTTAATAAGGGGGAGCAGACATGTTAAGAGAGCGGACAATTGGTTTTATTGGCGCTGGTTCGATGGCAGAGTCCATTTTGGCCGGGTTGCTCGCGAAACAAGAAGTGACCAGTGATAAAATCTCACTGGTCAACCGCACCGATCAGCTTCGCTTATCGGAATTGATCGACCGATATCACTTGACCGCGGACAAACAAACAATCGGCCATGTTGCCCAAGCGGATATCGTGATTCTGGCGGTAAAACCGAAAGATGTGTTGGAAGCTTTATCCGAATGGAGGTCGCGTTTAAGTCGTGAACAATTATTCATCTCCGTTGTCGCCGGAATTTCGACCGAAACCATCGCGCAAGCCCTGGGGGGCCGGATGGCTGTGGTTCGCGCCATGCCCAACACCTCTTGTGCGGTCGGTTTATCCGCGACGGCACTATGTGGGGGAAACGGGGTGGCGGAGGAGCAGCTGTCCATGGCAGAGCGCATATTCAAGAGTATTGGTTCGGTGATTCGGGTCAATGAGGGGGCCATGGACGCTGTCACCGGATTGTCAGGCAGTGGTCCGGCCTACTTTTACTATATGGTGGAAGCACTCCAAGCGGCGGGGGTCCAGGCGGGATTATCAGCCGAAACGGCTCGCCAATTAACCGTCCAAACGCTGTTGGGAGCGGCGCATATGCTGGTGGAGACGGGAAAAGAAGCGGGACAACTGCGTCATGAAGTGACTTCGCCAGGCGGAACGACGATGGCGGGATTGGAGATATTGCGCCAATATGAAGTGGCTGAAGCGATGAAACGGGCAGTGCTGCGAGCCAAGGAGCGCTCAATTGAGATGGGGGCCAACCTGCTTGCCCGCAAAGATAGAGATCTGTCCTCATACCAAGATATGAATATGCAGAAACAGTGAATGCTCATTGTGGCATGCTCCACCGAAGCACCGAATATGCCTGCGGCAAAAGCGTACACAGAATCGTCACAAAAACCGGACTTTTGGTTCGGTTTTTCTTTTTCTTTTCTGTCGGGATTGTGGTAAGTTAAGGAAAAACGCGTGTGCGAAGCAAGTCAGCAGAGTGGCCCATCCAATTTCGCAATGTTCGAAAAATATCCAATTCAAAGCTATGGATTGGGAAGGACTGGCAAAGCGGAGTGCCGAACGAAGGGGAAAGAGGGTAATCCCAAGTGTGACAGTTACTGTGACTGCCCCGCCTTCTACACGCGAATATCTGGTAAATCAACCCAAAAAAGCAATTGTATTAAATTCTGAGTTTTGGATGTTTTATCTTTTTCTTTTTTTGGAAATAAAGAAAAATAGGGTGCAAAAAGTGAATCAAACCGCACTTCACGTTGATGATACCGTTTAAGTGGAGAGTTATAAACACGGAAGGATCATTTACATAGTTTGGAAAAAACCCGTCATTTTGTGAACAGATGAGTCATTGATACTTGCCAACTATCATACACAAATGGTAGAAAAAGATGGGGATGTGTGGGAGACGTCTAAATTGGCAGTTTGTCATTTTTCCAAACTTGATTGGTTCCATACGGTTGTGCTGTGTGCCGAGGCGTTTCAGCTTAAGCGCTACGATGTGGACAACGCCACTCCAATTACGACTTCGAACCCTCTGTGGAACCTGGTCGCCATCGCTGGATAGATGAGGATGAATTTGCCAAAAATCGCCTTATATATCAATATCCTGTGAAGGTTGCGAACAGGTGTTTAAGGCGAAAGAGAAGTTGGAAAATAAAATTCATCGCCGTGCGGAACCATTTGCTCCTGAGTTCGCTCCATATTGGTATCATCAGTACCTGACTATTGCAGAAGAAGGTTGATGGAGTGGATGAGATGTTGCAAGTAAGACGGCTATATGGTTGGGCGATGTTACTGATATATGCCTGCCTATTTGCTTGGACAGTCAATCATTACGGGATTGCATTCTCTGTGGTGAATGGCACTTCCATGCAGCCGACTTTGCACGATGGAGATCATTTATTGATCAACAAATTCCAGTTTTTGTTGGACAAACCAAAGGTGGGTGATGTGATCACCTTCCGCGATCCGTCTGATCCAGAGCGTTATCTGGTGAAGCGGGTGATTGGGTTACCGGGAGACACCATTGAGATACGCCAAGGAAGACTGTATCGCAATGGAAAGCAGGTGCGGGAACCGTATATCGACAGCTTGATCGAAGACGGGGATTTTGGACCGGTCAAGGTAAGGAAAGAGACCGTTTTTGTCATGGGAGATAATCGCCATCGCTATGCCTCAAGGGATAGCCGATATTCCGGCGTTGGACTCGTTCCTTTTACCTTGATTGATGGGAAAGTGGAATTGATTTTGTGGCGCCCTTCTTTGGCTACACCGCTATAACTACTTGCTGAAGGGAATAATTTAAAATAGGTATAAAAGTCAAAAATTGTTCACAAAAATCAAATTGCGTTCCAAATGAAATGTCGCATAATAGGTAAGTGTTATCCTACTTTCCCAAGTTAATCCCTAACAAGATCGTCCTGGAGCCCAATCGGACGTCAGTATGGACGGCTCAATAAACATACAAACTGTATCAAATTACTAGGAGGCATTTAGCAATGGATCTGTTAACAAAAACTCGCCGTATCTCAAAAATTCTTCAAAGAAACGTAGGTCATCATTTGGTGGACTTTGACGAAGTCGCGCAAGCACTGTGCGACATCATCGGTGCAAACATTTTCGTAGTGAGCCCGGAGGGCAAAATGTTGGGCTTGGCCATTAACCATGAGGTAGAAAACGAGCGGATGGCCCAATACATCAAAACGCGCGAATTCCCAACCGATTATGCCAAGCTGTTGATGGAAGTGGACAAAACCATGCCAAACGTGGGCGTAGAAAGTCCGTACACCGCTTATCCAACGGAAATGAAAGACATGTTCCGTCAAGGATTTACCACTTTGGTGCCCATCATCGGCGGTGGAGATCACTTGGGTACGCTGGTACTGTCCCGCTTGAACGCTGAATTCGGCGAAGATGACCTCATCTTGGCTGAGTATGGGGCAACCGTAGTAGGCATGGAAATTCTGCGTGAGCGTGCCGGACAAGTAGAAGAAGAAGCACGGAGTCGTGCGGTGGTGCAACTCGCGATCAACTCGCTCTCCTTCAGTGAGTTGGAAGCGGCTGAGCATATCTTTAACGAATTAGACGGATTGGAAGGGCTCTTGGTTGCCAGCAAGATCGCGGACCGTGTCGGCATTACCCGTTCCGTGATCGTCAACGCCCTGCGCAAATTGGAATCGGCTGGTGTCGTGGAATCCCGTTCATTGGGGATGAAAGGAACCTACATCAAAATCCTCAACCCCAAATTGCTCCCAGCTTTAGAAAAAGCCCGTCACTAATCGAACGGACCCGAAACTCATTGAGGAGTTTCGGGTCTTCTTTTTTTGAATGAAAATTCAGGAACGTTGCGGTATAATGTGATTAATTGTGGGGGAAATGGGACGATGGAATGGGAAATGACACGTGTGGTTTTAGTTGAGGGGGAGTCATGCGAAGCTTATTGAACCAAAAGAGGCGGGATTGGGGGACAGGAATCGTGCTCCTGTTTATCGTGCTGGTCACCATTCTTGCCTACGGAAATCCACCGCTCTTTGAATTCAACGGATACGGGAAAGCGGGGCGCTTATCAGTGGAGCGTCTTAAACAAATAGATCAACTGATGGAAAAGGCGATTGACCAAGGAGTTTTTTCAGGTGGCACGGTGTTGGTCGCCCAAGCTGGACGGACGGAATACCTGCGATCGTTCGGCTATGCCTACCGTTACCAGGACGATCGGAAAAGGCCGGCTAAACAGCCACAACGCGCGAGCAATCAGACCATCTATGATATTGCGTCGCTCAGCAAAATCTTTACGGCGATGGCCGTGATGAAGTTGCATGAGGAGGGAAAAATCGAGTTGGACGCACCAGTGGCCAGATATATTCCAGACTTTTCTTCCAATGGAAAAAGCCATGTCACTGTGCGGCAACTGCTGTCCCATACGAGCGGACTGCCAGCCTCGCTCGTGCGACCCAATCAACCGGTCACTAAGAATGCGAACTTGATTCAAGCCGCGTTCGCTAAAGAGTTGGAGACGCAGCCAAACACGAAAGTCATCTATAGCGATGTTGGCTACATCGTGTTGGGGGAGTTGGTGAAAGCGACAAGTGGCGTTTCCTTGGATCGTTATGTGCAGAAAACCATCTTGAAACCGCTGGGCTTGCATTCCACCATGTATCGACCTCCGGCATGGCTTCAGAAACGGATTGCGGCGACAGAGATGCAGACAAACACCAAGCGGGGATTGGTTTGGGGACAGGTGCACGATGAAACGGCTTGGGCGTTGGGGGGAGTGGCGGGACATGCGGGCTTATTCAGCTCTGCCGAGGATCTGGCGAAGGTGGCCGCGCT
Organism: Laceyella putida; assembly: GCF_042665195.1. Classification (NCBI taxonomy): domain Bacteria; kingdom Bacillati; phylum Bacillota; class Bacilli; order Caryophanales; family Thermoactinomycetaceae; genus Laceyella; species Laceyella putida. Next base: position 17,927 of record NZ_JBHTBW010000017.1, on the reverse strand, counting down.
CTTTTTAAATAAAGGGGTTTGGAAAGACAAACAGATTCTTCAGCCATCTTCAGTGCGCGCCATGATTGGGCTGCAAACGGGGCACATCTCCGACGCATACCGCGGCTTGGGATGGGAATTGAACCAGTCTTGGTATATGGGACCATTTGCTAAATCGACGACCTTTGGCCATACTGGTTTTACAGGTACGTCGCTCTTTGTGGCGCCGGAAGAGAAAGTGGTCGTGATCTTGTTGACGAATCGAGTCCATCCTGTACGCACGGGACCCAATATCAATCAGGTGAGAAAAGAACTGGCCCGCATCGTTTATCAATCTGTCATAAAATAGACAATAACTTTTGGGGGCACGGAACCGTTTAGATTCGTAAAAGGAATTTCTCGGCGTTGTTCACATACTCTCTATTTTCCTTTGCTATAATGGGTACCGTGTCCATGTTCATTGTTCGGGAGTTGAATTGGATGGAGAGTATGCGACGCTATCTCCAATTTGTCAAACCCTACTGGAAAGAGATTGCGCTTACCATGGTAATCGGGATTATCAAATTTGGTATCCCGCTCTTACTGCCTTTAATCTTGAAATACGTAGTGGATGATCTACTGCTTTCTCATTTGTCTAATCAAGACAAATTAGAAAAACTGGCCTGGGTCATCGCCGGGGCTTTCTTTTTATTTACCGTGGTGCGCGTGCCTGTAGAGTATTATCGGCAATACTTTGCGCAATGGACGGCAAACAAAGTATTATACGATATTCGTAATCTATTGTTTGATCATATTCAAAAACTATCCTTGCGGTTTTACCAAAACCAAAAAGTGGGCCAGATCATTTCGCGCGTAATCAACGACGTGGAACAAACCAAGGAATTTGTCATCACCGGGATGATGAATATCTGGCTTGACTTTACAACTCTAGTGATTGCGATCGGGATGATGGTTTATCTTGATCCCTTGATGACTGTCATCTCCCTCATCATTTTCCCGTTTTATGGGGTGGCTGTGAAATATTTTTTCCAGAACATGCGCCGGTTCACAAAGGAGCGTTCGCAGGCACTGGCCGAGTTGCAAGGGCATCTGCATGAACGGATTCAAGGCATTTCCGTGATTCGGGCGTTTCATTTGGAAGGGTATGAACAAACGCAGTTTGAAAAGCGAAACCAACATTTTCTCCATAAGGCGATGACGCATACGAAGTGGGTTGCCAAGACGTTCGCCTCAATCAATACGCTAACGGATTTGGCTCCCATCATCGTGATTGCGCTATCCGGTTATTTTGTGATACAAGGAACATTAACGATTGGTGAAATGACCGCTTTTTACGGATATATGGGTTTGATTTACAATCCAATCCGCCGCTTGGTCAACTCTTCAACCACGTTAACTCAAGCTTTCGCATCGATGGATCGCGTGTTTGAATTTATGGATGAAGCGTATGAGATTACCGATCTTCCGGGAGCCAAGCCAATTGCCGATGTGAAGGGGAGTGTCCGGTTCTCCCAAGTCCGGTTCCGTTATCATGAGGGCCAAGACTGGATCTTGGACGGAATCGATTTGGAGATTGAGCCGGGGCAAACGGTGGCTTTGGTTGGACCGAGCGGTGGCGGAAAGTCTTCCATCATCTCGCTTCTCCCTCGGTTTTATGATGTCACGGAAGGGGAGATCCGCATAGACGGACACGAACTCCGTGAGATTACCCTGGCCAGTTTGCGCCAGAATATGGGATTGGTGTTGCAGGAAAACATTTTGTTTAGCGGCTCGGTTGAAGAAAATATCCGAATGGGCAAAATCGATGCGACCATGGACGAAATCGTGGCAGCGGCCCAAGCGGCCAACGCCCATGACTTTATCACGGGATTGCCGGAAGGGTACCAGACGGAAATCGGTGAACGAGGCGTAAAACTGTCAGGCGGCCAAAAGCAACGGATCGCTTTGGCTAGGGTCTTCTTGAAGAACCCAGCCATCCTCATCCTTGACGAGGCCACGTCGGCCCTTGATTTACAATCAGAACATCTAGTACAGGAGTCGCTTGAACGTCTGGCGAGAGACCGGACAACCATCATTGTGGCGCATCGTTTGTCCACCATTACCCATGCCGATCAAATCTTGGTTGTCGATCAGGGGAAAGTGGTTGAACGGGGAACGCATGAAGAGCTACTACGCGAAGGTGGCCTCTATGCCCGGTTGTTCAATGTGCAACATCTGGGAAGCAAGCCCGAGGAAAATAGCAATACAGAACAGGACGCAAGCGGTTTGATGGAGGGAAAACATGCGTAAAACATTCCAAATCAATTATGAGTGGGATATTGTACACATTCGCAGTGAAGTGCGGGAAATGGCCCGGGAAATGGGTTTTGATGAATTGGATCAAGCACGCATCGTCCAATCTGTATCAGAGCTTGCGCGCAACGTGATTCAGTATGCGGATAACGGCACCATTTCAGTTGATGTTGTCGAGGAAGAATCGCGAAAAGGGTTAAAGATCCAGGTTCAAGATGCGGGACCGGGCATATCCAACTTTGAGGAAATTACCAAAGGGAAGAAACAGGTCTTTGGCGAGACGTCGGGATTACAGCATGTGGACATGTTGATGGATGAAATGAAACAGATCCCGGTGGACTCGGGCACTTGTGTGGAAGTGATCAAATGGCTGAATACGAGTAAGCAATATAATGAAAAATAAATGTATCCTGGCTGCTTTTCATTCCATGGAAAAGCAGCTTTTTTAACAATGCGGCTGGTGCAAACTACCTGGATGAACAGAAATTGGGTTGGATTCGTCGTGAATTCTACCGACCAAAAGAGAACCCTCTGTGTCTTTTATCGCTTATCAAAAATTGTTCACATATATGTCATCTTTCTCCTGATCGCATCGATTAGACTATTGAATAAGGGAGTTTGTGAAGAGAATCGCAATAAGAAGGCAATAATACTGGTAAATATTGATTTGTTGCCTAGATCGCTCTTTTACCCACGCTTGCATCCCTCATTCTGATCAACTAAAATGATGTTGGTATAAAGCATGGCTTTTGACATTTCTCAATTCCAATATTTGAGAAATGGAATGTAATATCATAGGACGATTGAGCCTATGGGGTTACATTTTTTTGTGTGTTATAGCCAAATATATTCTACACGAATGACAATAAGTGGGTACTCCAACCCCTTCTTGGTCGTGTGAAAACGGTTAACTGGCTCATAGGTTTCTTGGTTGGAAAGGAGGTCTGTATGGTGGAACGATCTATGCCTCAGCAATCAGCTGCTGATCCGATTTTAGAATCGCTTGAAGCAGCCTCAAAGGCAACCTGGCGCGATTTTGTGGAAGTGACCAAACCGGGGATCAACAAGAGCAATCTGTTTGCCACCTTTGTCGGTTATTTTCTGGCGGCGGGGTTTACGTTGTTCGATTGGAGCACGCTCGTGTTTACCCTGCTTGGTACGGCGTTGGTCATTGCGGGCGGTTGTGCGATCAATAACTTTTACGACCGCGATATCGATCCGTTGATGGAGCGCACCAAGACAAGATCGGTGGCAGAGGGAAGGATGAAACCAACCGTTGCGCTGTGGTATGGAATTATTTTGACTGTGGTGGGCATGCTTGTCCTGGGTATAGGTGTAAATCTCTTAAGCGCCGTCTTGGCATTGGTGGGCTTTGTGGTTTATGTTTTCATCTATACCATGTGGCTGAAGCGAACGAGCACGTTGAATACAGTCGTTGGTGGTTTTTCTGGTGCGGTCCCTCCGATGATTGGTTGGGTTGCTGTAACAAATTCGATTGATTTGAATGCCTGGGCGCTCTTCCTCATTCTGTTTATGTGGCAGCCTCCGCACTTTTTTGCGCTGGCGATACGGAAAGCGGATGATTATCGCCGAGCGGGCATTCCGATGCTTCCCGTTGTCAAAGGGTTGAAGGAGACCAAGAAACAGACGCTGATCTTTACGTTATTATTAATCCCATCATCCGTATTGCTCTTTGTAACTGGAGCGAACAGTTGGTTCTATCTCGTATGCGCCCTGTGTTTAGGTGTCATCTATATTGCTCTGGCAATCAAGGGATTCTATACAGATGATCAAGAAAAATGGTCGAAACAAATGTTTTTCTATTCCTTGATTTATTTGACAACGATTCTGTTGGTCATCATGCTGGATGTGGTTATAACAGAAAGCATCGCAATGCTGACAAAATAGGAACAGTGCTTATAAATAGCTTGATATAGATGCCATTTGCACTGTGAAATCAGTGATCCGCCTCGGGTGGTGACACGAGGCGGGTCAAGTTAACAGAAAGTGAGGTTTGATCGTGGTGAGTCGACAAGGAATGTGGCGAGTCTTGACAGTACTGGTTCTCGCGACACTGGTTCTCGCCGGTTGTCAAGGGGATCCAAGCTTAAACGTCCTGGATCCGTCCGGTACTGCGGGGCAAAAGCAGCTTGACCTCATCAAGTGGAGCTTCTTCCTCATGTGTGGGGTTTTTGCGGTGGTAATTACGATCTTTATCTATGTCCTTATCCGCTTTAGAAAACGCAAAGGCAAAGATGTGATGCCTGAACAAACTCACGGCAGCGTCACTCTTGAGATCATTTGGACTGTCGTGCCGATCATCCTGCTGGCGGTATTGGCAGTGCCTACGGTCACTTACACCTTTGATTTAGCGGAAGTGCCGCAGGAGGACGATGCCATCAAAGTGAAAGTTATTGGGCATCAATATTGGTGGGAATTCCAGTATGAAGGATTGAATATCAAGACCGCCCAGGAATTACATATTCCAGTAGGGAAAAAGGTTCATCTTGAAATTCATGGTGAAGATGTATTGCACGCCTTCTGGGTACCAGCGCTTGGCGGGAAGATCGACGTAATCCCTGGTCGTGTAAACACGATGTGGTTGGATGCGCAGAAACCTGGTGTATACCAAGGGAAGTGTGCGGAGCTGTGTGGAGCTGGACACGCCTTGATGGACTTCAAAGTATTCGCGGACGATCAGGCTAAGTTTGACAAGTGGGTAGCGCAAATGCAAAAGCCGGCTGTCGCACAAACCGCGAGCCAAAAAGAAGGCGAAAAGATCTTCATGCAAAACTGCCTGGGTTGCCATGCCGGAACCAATCCGCGCATTCAAGGCCCGGACTTGAGCAAGTTTGGCAATCGTGAGACCATTGCCGGGATCCTGAAGCATGATGACCAGAACCTGAGAAAATGGCTCAAAAATCCACAAAGCGTAAAACCAGGTGCGCTCATGCCGAAAATCGATTACTTAGAGCCGAAAGAAATGGACGCATTGGTTGATTATCTGATGAGCCGCAAGTAAAGAGTAATGTACGGCTTTCCAGTACAAAAAATAATCGAATCTCGTTTAAGAAGGAGGGAACACCATGGGGACGCTTATCGTGCTAATCGTCTTTGCTTTGTTCATCACGGCGATTTTGACCGGTGGTTATAACAAAGAAACCATCGCGAAGTTCAAGAAGAGCAAAGCATGGGATTGGCTCACCACGGTGGACCATAAAAAGATTGGGATATTGTATTTCATCTCGGGTTTCTTCTTCTTCCTCATCGGTGGTATCGAAGCATTCTTCATGCGTTTGCAGTTGATTGTTCCCCACAACGACCTGTTTGTGGGCGATACCTTTAACCAGCTATTGACCATGCACGGTACGACGATGATCTTCTTGGCTGCGATGCCGATGATCTTCGGTCTGATGAACGCCGTGGTACCTTTGCAAATCGGAGCGCGTGACGTGGCGTTTCCGTTTGTGAACGCTCTTGGTTTCTGGCTGTTTACGGCGGGGGGAGTACTCCTCAACCTGAGCTGGATTTTTGGTGGGGCACCTGACGCGGGCTGGACATCTTACACTTCGCTCGCGCTGAATGATTATAGCCCTGGCCCTGGGGTAGACTACTATGTGTTGGGTTTGCAGATTTCCGGTATCGGTACGCTGATTGGTGGTTTGAACTTCCTTGTCACCATCATCAACATGCGTGCGCCAGGCATGACCTTCTTAAGAATGCCGCTGTTCACTTGGACGTCATTTGTCACTTCGGCCCTGATCCTGTTCGCTTTTCCAGCGCTGACGGTGGCTCTCTTGCTGTTAATGTTTGACCGCCTGTTTGGAGCGAATTTCTTCGACCATACGATGGGCGGAAGCTCCGTGATCTGGGAACACTTATTCTGGATTTTCGGTCACCCGGAAGTATATATCGTGATTCTGCCGGCTTTCGGCATCATGTCGGATGTGATCAGCACGTTCTCCAAAAAACGCTTGTTCGGTTACACATCCATGGTATTTGCGACGGTATTGATCGGTTTCTTGGGCTTCATGGTGTGGGTGCACCACATGTTTACGGTAGGTTTGGGTCCTTGGTCTAACTCCGTGTTCGCGGTGGCGACGATGACGATTGCCGTGCCTACGGGGATTAAGGTCTTCAACTGGCTGTTTACGATGTGGGGTGGTGAAATCCGGTTTAAGACAGCCATGCTGTTCGCCGTCGGATTTATCCCAACCTTCGTCATGGGTGGGATGACCGGGGTTATGCTGGCATTGCCACCGGCTGACTTCCAATATCAAGACAGTTATTTCGTCGTGGCGCACTTCCACTACGTGCTCGTCGGTGGTACCGTCATGGGTCTCTTTGCAGGAGCATATTATTGGTGGCCAAAAATGTTTGGCAAGATGTTGAACGAAACCTTGGGAAAAATCCATTTCTGGACTTTCTTGATTGGTTTCCATCTCACTTTCTTCCCACAACACTTCTTGGGACTGTTCGGTATGCCGCGCCGTGTGTTCACTTATCAAGCCGGCGTGGGATTGGAGCAATTGAACCTGGTGAGCACGATCGGTGTGTTCGGCATGGTGATCGGTACGTTAGCCTTCATCTTCAACATCTGGCTCACTTTCAAGAAAGGGGCCAAAGCGCCGGCCGATCCTTGGAACGGTCGTACTCTGGAATGGTCCATCTCTTCGCCGCCGCCGGAGTATAATTTTGCGCAAACGCCATTGGTTCGCGGTTATGACGCATGGTGGATGGAGAAACAAGCGGGCAACAAAGAAATGCCAGCAGCGGAACCGCTCGGCTCGATTCATATGCCATCCCCGTCTTATATTCCTTTGCTGATGTCCATCGGTTTCTTTGTCGCAGGGTTTGGGTTTATCGCCCGTGACAACTATGCGATGGGGATCATTGGCTTAATTGTAGTGATTGTGTCCATGTTCTTGCGCTCCTTTGACCAGGATCATGGGTACCATATTGAACCTCATGAAATCGAAGAAGCGAATAAGGGGGTTAAGGCATAATGGCAGCACATTCGGAAGTAAAAGCAAGCCCAAATATGCCTAACCATCTGGAGACGGCAACCTTTGAAGGAAAAAATAAAGTGCTTGGTTTCTGGCTCTTTCTGGGAGCGGAAACGGTGCTCTTCGCTTGCTTATTCGGTACTTATCTCGCTCTGCGCCACCAATCGCTGGGTGGGCCAGAAGGAAGTGAACTGTTTGATTTGAAGCTGGTTGCCTTGGCTACGGCCATCCTGTTGACCAGTAGCTTGACCAGCGTGTTGGCCATGTTGGCGATGAATCAATTGAAGTTAAAGACGATGCAATTGTGGTTGGGAATCACCGTACTCCTTGGCGCATCGTTCTTGGGACTGGAGATCTACGAGTTTATTCACTATGTTCATGAAGGGCACACCTTCATGAGCAGCGCGTTTGGTTCTTCGTTCTATGCGTTGGTGGGAACACACGGTGCGCACGTAACTTTCGGGATTGTGTGGATTTCCACGCTGATGATTCAAGCGGCCAGACGCGGCATCAACACAGAGACGGCACCAAAGCTGTTTGTGTCCAGCCTGTACTGGCACTTCATCGACGTTGTCTGGGTATTCATCTTCAGTTTGGTATACTTGCTCGGAAAGGTGGGTTAAGCGGTGGCACAGCAGCAAAACACATCCAATCACGCTTCACCGGCCAAGCCTGAAAGCGCGATGAAACACATTTTATCGTTCGTGCTCATGATCGCGCTGACGGTTGTCGCGTTCGCCCTTGTGATGTATGATATCGTTCCAACGAGCATGATTCTGCCGCTGATCCTTGTCCTGGCTGCGATTCAAGTGTTCTTGCAACTCTTTACTTTTATGCATTTGGATCAAAAAGGGACGGCTTATTACACTTTCTTTATACTGGTGGGGATTTTGATCGCGGTGGTTTCTGCGGTGGGAATCGTCTTGATGTAACAGAACAAACCCTTCTTTCCCTAAGCGGATAGAAGGGTTTTTTAATGGTGAAAGCAACTGACCATAGGCTTCATCAATGACGGAATCACGTATCTTTGGAGGAAAATGGCGCATAGTAGTCACGCATCCATTCCTTTGACCAAGTCGGTTGCTTAATCGGGCCTTCGGCTGCGAATTCTTCCATGTATGGTTTGATGTCCACTACGGGAATGCCATCGATCGCATCCAAGGATTGTACGGTCAGCGTCAATCTTTGCACTTTTAAGAGTCGGCAACGGGACAAACCCAATTGATTGGCGCGGTTTTTGGCGCGTTGGGCAAAAATGCCGACCCGAGGCCAGTCTGTGCGGTTTCGTGGGTGTCGCGTACCCGTTTGGATCTTGTCAGTGCTGACCTGATCCATATAGAAAATCACTTCAAAATGGGAAAACGATTCTAACCCCAGGACAGCTTCCGAGGTGAATCGGGACTCGTCCAGATGGATTTTGGGATGATACCACCCCAATGATCGTCGATGATTCTGCCAAGTGCATGGATATTCAGCTTGCGTCAGTTGAAATGATCCCAAATCATCATTTATTTTATATTAAAATAAAGTTATCCTAATTGGTGGATTATTTCATTTATGATAGTCAAACTTCATGATTTTGAGGCGATGTACAGTCATGCTAGCGGATTGGTTAGAAAAGAGAGAGAACGCAAACGATGTCTCAGTGGCAAAAGGAGTTCATTTGTCTGAAGGATTGGCTTTGGGAACGGTGACGGGATTGGGCTATTTCGCCGCTTATTTGTCGGACAGCGCCTATAAAGCTTATTTCGGCCTGCCTTCGCTCTATGCGGATATCAGTTTGAACGTGATTGTCCTGTCGATGTCCTGCATTGTGGCCGTGGGGCTGTTGTTTTGGGTTTTTACGCAATATGCGGAATTGCGGCGGGTGGGAAAATATCTGTTACCGATCTTATTGCCGCTTGCGGTTGGGCTGATGCTGGGTTTAAAGCTGGATTTTCAAGTGAAGCAATCCTTGTTGATGTTTTGTTTTTATCTTCTCTTGTACATCTTTTTTACGACCGTGTTGTTTATTTTGGCCGTGCACAAACGGTGGGTTTGGGCGGGCCTCGTGTTTGTTGTGATCGTTGTGTCCATCTCCCGGGCCAGCGGCTATCTGATCGCGTCCAATCAAGTGGAATACTTGGTTGCGCAAGAAGGAAACACCACCTATGTTGTCGTGGATGTGTACAAAGATGCGTTTATCATGATGCCGGTCGATCTTGAAAAGCGCACGGTTAAGCCGGAGTACCGTTTTGTTGATCAAAAAAAAGAACTGAAGGAAGCCACTCGCCTGAAGAAACAGAGGATCGGCCCTTTAACGCTCCAACAATAGAAAAACAGCGTACAGCCCATGTCATGGATTAGGCTGTACGCTGTTTTATTTATCTTTCGGCGAATGGGGCCATTCATCGATTGTTCGATATTTGCGTGATACCTGGGTGTCCACATAGTGTTTCCACATCTGTTTTGCACATTCGGTTGAACAGATCGGCGATTCAAAGCTAATTTCCACATAATGTGCTTCTTTGCCACAGATGGAACAAGGAGCGGTTTCGGAAGCTGGAAGTAGTAGATCTTCTGACTGTAAGGATTTGTTTAGTTTCAAGACATTCTCTCCTTTCCAGTATGGCGGTGTTGTCATCCACTACCTGTAAAAGAGGAGATACGCGAGACACGTTCCTTTTCCTACTTAACATTTTCTCATAAAAACTTGATTTTCTAAAGTCTTTTCCTGGAAGTTTAAGCGCCCTTAAGGCAATTGTTCATGTTTTCATGTTGGAAAGCCACCGTTTTGCGTTGTTTTTCTTGTTTTTCTCATTCGACACGGGAAGTGTTTTCAGAAAATAATCGACACCATCTTGACAAGTGTTTAAGATGGTCAAAAATGGGAAAACGGTTTTGGAGCCGTCGACATATTTATCAGACACGCCCTAGGCGATGCGTGGCAGAGAGCAAACGGTCTATTCCCTGCCGTTTGTGGCCGATGTGGGGAAAAAGGCTTGATGCGCGGTTGACGGATCGGCGAACCATTCCGCAATTTCGTCTGCTTTGGCTTGGTTTTGCGCCCCTTGTAACAGCAATTGGACAACATGTTCGGGCAGCGGCAAGGTCATGGCATTGGTCCATTCGGTTACCTTCTTTACGAATGGTTTGGTTCGATGCCAATAGGCTTCTCCTGTTTGTTCATCCCAAGTTGCATCCTTGTGGTCAATCAGCGTTTCGTACAATTGTTCGGCACAGAATGAAGTGAGATTGCAGCCTTGCCCGGTGATGGGGTCATTAAGAAAAACGCTGTCCCCACACCCGATGACCAACTTATTTTTTAGCATGAGGTATGGCTTTCGCACAACGGGTGTGACCGCTGTCTGCAAAAACGCGTTTTCATCGCATAAAGCGAAATGTTGCGCATTGATTCGTTTATCAATGTCGGGGAAAAACGTTTGTGCAGTGCTTGTCATTTGGCGAACAAATTCATCAGCCTGTGTGATTCCCTTGAACCCATCCAACTCACTATGGGGTACGGCGGTAATGAACAAGATGGTGACCGGGCCCTGTTCCGTGATGGCGGGGATCTCAAACATCTCCCCCAATCCCGGAAGGACGGTCACGCCGATTCCAAGGGGTTGGGTTGGTTTGACGCCCACAAAATAACCGACGATGCATTTTCTCCGGGGCGCTTGGAATGGAGACAAGTCCTTCTCAATGGCAAACGGCAGCACCGGTCCTGTCTTTCCCGTACAATCAATAATCAGATCAAACTCATCGATGAGGGTTTCCGCTTTCTCTTTATCTATTCGTTCCAAACGGAAAGGGACGCCTTTCTCAGCAAGATCCCGCATGCAATGTGAGAAAGTGAATCGTTGGTCAACGGATAACGCCGGCTCTTTCAATTTGCCGACAAACAGCTTTTGTTGTCCAAGGGTGATATGGATGCTTTCAATCAGAGACCGTTCTTCCCATTTTGGCATGTTAAAACGGTTTTCGCGCGTTCGAGTCGATCCAAAATGGACTTGCGTGGATCGAATTCGACCGCTTCTGATCTGGTCTGGGGAGCGATGGTGAATGACGGTGACATCAAAATCTTCCTTAAGGGCATAAGCCAATTGCAGACCTGCGGTACCACTGCCAATGATGCAAATTCGTTTCTTCAAGCCTCTCACCCCTTTGTTTTTCTGAGATGAATCTCTTTCACCAAACCTCTCAAACGAAAAAAGTACTTGATCGAAGATCAAATACTTTTCCACAACTGTCCTATGTTTGAAAGCAATTTCCTTGATGGATAAACACGGTTCATATTCATCTTAACCATAATCGGTCGAATATTCAATTCATTCTGTGGAAAATCCACCCCAAAAAGGCACGTGCGATGGGTTCATGCGCCCATCGCACGTGCCTTACCGTGGCCTTTTTGATAAGAAGCCCAGCCGCCTTTGAGCGGAGGATGCAAAACAGACTATCCTGATTGGGCTACGCCAAGAGGGCTTTTGAGCTTTAATAGGTCTTTTTGCTTATAAATGAGCAACTCTTCTTTGATGCGCAACATTGTGATCAAAAACGATGGCGGCTCTTCCAGATGGGGGCAGTGTGCAGAATTTTCAAACCATATAAGGTCTTTGTTAGGTGCGGAAAGATGCTCAAAAAACCGCTGTTGCAACTCATGCGGAGAGAGATAGTCATATTTCCCCACACAGAAGTACACGGGAACCGACAGTTCTTCCACTTCTTCAAAAAGGTTGGCGCGCATGATCTCCCGGCCAAAGCTGCGCATATGGAGACGCAGCCCTTTATAATAACGCCACCAATCGAGCAAGGTGTATTCGGATGAGAACACGCCACGCAACAGAAAGCGGAAGATGCTTCCTTTTCTCACATCGCCCCCGAATCGGGAGACCCATTTATGATGGGCAAACAAGTCGCGTGTCCGCTGGTAAGGAGGATAACCCAGCTTCTGCAATGCGGAAACGGCACGTCGCTTTTCCAACTGGCGGGCGTGGATCAGCACATGCTGATAGGAGATGAGCTCCCCTTTCTCCACATTGCTCAATTGCCCAATCCCGATGTAGGCATGCAGGAGCTCGGGGTGTTTTTTGGCGAACAACATCCCGAGGATGCTTCCCCAAGAATGTCCGGCTAAGAAGATGCGTTTTTGGCTGAATTTCTCCAGTAGATAGTGAATCAGTTGGTATATATCTTCAAGGTGTTGATCGATGGTCATGTCCGCTTTTAAGAGATGAGAGGAGAATGATTTTCCCGTCCCACGCATATCCCAATTAACAACCAGAAAATGCTTTTCCAGTTCTTGTTGATAATGGCGTGCAAAGCCGATCTGGGCAAATCCAGGGCCCCCATGAAGAAACAAAAGGAGCGGATGGTTGCAGTCCCGTCCACGAATCATGATGGTTTGCTCATGCCCGCCCAGCTCAATCTTCTCAATTGTTGCAACGCTACCCTCAATCTTCCTTTTCTTCTGGTCGAAAAATTGGGGGGTTTTGCTTTTAAACATGGATTTCCCACCTTTATGAACGATTTTGCGGAAGTTTTGTTTGGGGATAAAATATTCTCTATTTTCAACTTATTTCCTTCGTGAAATCGATAAATTTTGTCGTTCATCCGGGAAGGATGTGAAAAACCCCCTCTTTTTCCAAGAAAGAGGGGGTGGGCATGGCTGACTTTGTCGAGCCCGAAGACTGTGGGGCCTGAATATGGTGTGGAGCGTTTTGGCTTCGGATCCGTAACGGATGAAATCAACGGAAAAGGCGGCCTGTGGTGAATGGGCTTTCAATTCAAGCGTATCTTGTTGCCCTCAGGTTGTAGCTAAATGGATACATAAATTTCCTTATCAGCAAATCAACTGGTTCATATACACAAGGCAATGATGGCGATTTATAGGAAAGACAGTATTTTTTGACTAATCGAATGTTATCCTAATGTTATGTTCATTAGAGCTCAGACCTAGTATTTATCTACAAACTCCCCCGTATTTATAGGGTAAAATCAGTTTGTAGCTAACGGAGTTATACGGGTTTTGAGCATCGGAAATTCCCGAAAGCCAGTAATGGCGGAGGGTTTCATTGAATCCATTTTGGAATTAGAACAAATACTTTTTCATTACAATCCCTTCCATGCCATGCTGCCGTATCACATGGTTTCATTGAATCCACTTTGGACTTAAACAAACAACCTCCTCTGATTCATTCAGGGGAGGTTTTCTTGTGAGATAACGTACGTTTTACCCAAAAACCTTCGATACGGCTTCTTTCAGTTCTCTTTCGGTTGGTTTCGCATATCGTCGGGTTACGTTAATATCGGCATGGCCCATTAATTCGGCCACCGTGGCGATGTCCACCCCATTGGCAACCAGCTCCCTGCCATAAGTATGGCGTAGCATGTGAGGATGGATATTGAATTTCTTGGCTAACATGTCTTGGACACTTCTCTCGCTGATCCGTTTTTGATAGTTGGAGATGAACAAGGGCGGTAGATCCAATGTTCCTTTCTCTGCTCTTTCCTCCAGATACCGTCTAAGATGGAAACGAGCCTCGGCCGGCAACGGGACCCGACGCGAAACACTTCCTTTTCCCTCTCTTACCAAGACACTTCCTGATCGTTCTCCCATCGTTACATTCTCTTGGTTCAAGGCAACCAGTTCGGATACGCGAAGACCGGTATATAACAGCATATAAACAATGGCGATATTCCGGAGCTTCCCCTCTCTCTCCACTTCACGCAGCAATCGGTTCCGTTCATTCCGATCAAGGGACTTGGGGGCGATGTTTTGGATGCGTCTAATCTCTGGCCGACGAATCCCTTCCATTATATATGTCTTTTTCTGGAATCGAGCAAAAGAGGACAGACAAGCAAAGTGGTTGTTGATCGTCGATGGCTTTTTGCCCTCCTGCTCCATGTGATTTATATAGCTTTGAACATCGACTCGGGTGAGGTTGTTTAGGTCACCGCCATTTTTAGTAACGAATGTTTCGAATTGCGAAAGGATATTGCGGTATGTGCGGATTGTTTTTGAACTCATTCCCTCCTGTTCGAGATGCTCAAAAAAGGACTCTATGAGTTTTACGCAACTTTTTTTTCACGCTTAGCACCTCCGTGAGACCTGATTCCTTCGTTTGTGATTTATGTAGAAGTTGCACAAAATACTAATTTTACGCAACTTTTCATTCTGAGAAAAAGAAGCGATTAGCTTCTTACTAATCAATATTTTATCACAATTCTCCTGAAAAGAGAAGGTCAAGCAGAACCAAAGTAGCATCCGTCGATTTTGGTGCCATCTGCTCAAGAAATGGAATCTATCATAAGACAACCTCCCCTGAATGAATCAGAGGAGGTTATTTGTTTAATTCCAAAATGGATACAATGGAACGATCGTGTTTCGCTGTGATTTTATCCGGAACCAAGCGATAGAGTCTATGTTCTAATTCCAAAATGGATACAATGGAACTTGATCAACAAATTCCAGTTTTTGTTGGACAAACCAAAGGTCTATGTTCTAATTCCAAAATGGATACAATGGAACGGAAAATAGTTGGAGAGAATCTCCATTTTACATGCAAGTCTATGTTCTAATTCCAAAATGGATACAATGGAACCCTCCGCCATTACTGGCTTTCGGGGATTCTCGATGCTCAAAACCTGCATAACTCCGTTAGCTACAAACTGATTTTACCCGAAAAATACGGGGGGTTTGTAGCTAAATGCTAGGTCTGAGACCTAATCAACATAATATTAGGATAACACACATAGCTCGATTAGTCAAAAAATAATGTCTTTCCTATGAATCATCTTCATTGCCCTGTGTATATGAACCAATCGATCTGCATGAAAAGGAAATTTATGTATCCAATAAGCTACACTGTTTTGATGTATAAACCGCGCAAATAGTGGCAATAAATGAAATCGACAGAGCATGAGCTGAAGCGCTGAGATCACCGTGACCGCATACGAGAGATAATGCCTGAGGGCGGCAGGGGTGCAGAGGTGCAGGGGCAAGCATGCTCTTTTATATATTCAATGGCTCTGAGGCGAAATAACGCCTCTTTTTTTATGGGGTTCTGGTATGATCAGTATGTACTAAAATCGATAGGGAGTGTACATATTGATCTTCTTGTTCCGCTTCGATAAAACAACGAATGGATTGGACTTCATCCTAAATGAAGGCATTGCGCAGGATATGTATCCTGATATCCACGAGAAAATTATCCCGTTGGTGGAATCTACTGCCCGAGCCCTAGATCATTACAAAATCCATAGTATCCATGATACAGTCATGCAATTCATCATTGATGACAACAACGACATGGAAGTAAAACTAAGTCCAGGCTTGGGCCAATACATTGACCCGATCACCAAACAAGTTATTTTCACGAACGCAAAGAGTATCGCTGATTTGTGTGTTGAGGTAATGAATCGGCGCACTTTAGAGATTCGTGCAAAAACTCAAAAATGAAAACCTTGGGGGTACCTAGGGTATTCGGGATGAAAAACAGGGGCCTTAGAAGCGGTTCTAGGGGCCTGTTTTTGTGCTGTGGCATAAGTAATGCTCCGGAGATTGTGTCCCTGGGGCTAAGGAATCTCATTGGAATCAATTTCTAGTAGATAACGAACAAATGTTTGGTTAAACTGGAAATTGAAAGGAATGATCGTGTATGAGTGCATTGGATCGCGGCAACCGCCTCTTCACGTCAATGCGAATCATGTTACCTGAGCATGTCGAAGCCTTGAAGCTAATGAAACAAGAAGAATACATACCACCTGAGCCAGACGAACAGAAATGGGAAGAGTGGGATCAGATGCTATCCGAGGCCATCGAGAATGAGAAGCCTATTATCGTTTCAAGTGCAACGAAACAAGGAGTAGAGGTCTTCTGCGGGTTCCTCGGTAAAGTGGATCTGGTTGCTGGAGAAATGGTTCTTGAGAATGGTAGCATTAAGAAGCGAGTTAAGTTAAATCGGATTGTCGGGATTGAGTGGCCATAACGTCAAAAAAGCGCCCAAATAAAGGACGCTTTGGCAAAAGAGATAACTTGAACGCAACGTTTATCCATACATTCAATTGATCCACCTGTAATTCCTATGGACTTAAATGGCAATTTGGTTACGAATGAACATTAAAACGCTTCTAGGGATCCCGCCGTCAAAACGCGAATTTTCCCCGCTAAGAGATCATGTAATACAAAATCCCGACTTTCAATCCCGTTAAGGATGGAAGTTGGAATTTAGAGAAGCTACATAGCGAATGGGAACAGGAAATGGATGAATCCATGCTGAAGTAAAAGCAAGGTTTTTGTTTGTGTTTATACAATGATTTGTTTGTTTATAGAATTGTATTGCATTCGAGCAAAATGAATTTTATCAATTTAAAAAGGCCGGTTTATAGAACGAGCCTTTTGATTTACCAGTTATATTCAGAATAAACTAGCTCCATATCTTGATCATAATCAACCCATTTATATGAATCCCAACACCAACTTGAGGCTGTACTTCCTTGTTTTGAACACTCAGCGTCAGGGTCTCTTACGTAAAAATATGAACCACTCGTATTGTTATACCCATAACCAGCTAACCAGTGCCATTTAGCATCATCATTAAACCAATCACTATATCTCTCGTTGAACATAATAGCTACAGGTGCATTACCCTGAATGTAAGATTGGTAAGTACCGTAATATCCTTCTCCAGGAGATCTGGCCACCAACCAATTGCTGTTTACATGTCTTAAATGCTGTAATAGACCTGCTGCGAAATCATTACCAACTGTTCCATAATAAGATGAATACATTTCACCATATAGATGGTTGATAAGATCTACATCCCCTTGGGGATAATCTACACCAGCTTTGACATTATATCCTCTTGATTTATAATAATCTACAATCATAGCGGCAGTGGTTGGACCACAAGAGGAATTTGGATAGTTAATTCCACTTAATCGTTGTGAAATTGGATCAACATCCAAATATTTTTGATACTCTGCTTCTACTGTTACATCTTGTTTTGGTTCTACATCAGTTGAAAGCAATGAATTCCATAAGTCTTGACTGTTAGGATCTTTAGGGAGTGAACGTAATTCTTTATTTTTTATTACATTGTACTGTTCGCTGTTTTTTAAATTTTGGCTCTCTAATTCTGTTAACATAGTTTTTTTAGCAGTATCTATTTTCTCTTTTAAATTTGTGCTGCTTTTTGCACCAACATAGTCTGAGGCACCCAAATAATAGATTTTTTCTTGTTTAGACTTTAATTCATTTATTATTCTAACCGATTTGATATTGGTTCCATATTGCATAACGGGTCCTCGATCTTTGGTTGCGGAAACAACAAGATAACCTGCTAACTCATTATTAATTTTAACTAGCATATGGTAACCAAGTAAGCTATCATCAATATCATAGAGGTGTGAATCTATTACAAATTCTGCATCTTCCCATATTCCTATCTTTTGAGAATATTTTTTGGCGGCTTTAAGAGCATCATTTTCATTGATCAATTCAACGTTTTCTGCATTAGCATTAGGTACAAAAACAGAAAAAATTAAAGCAACAACTAGAGAAAGGGAGAAAATTCTTTTTGGTTTCAATGATATAACCTCCTCTTTTAGGGCGTGTCTGGTGAATGATTAATTGAGCCACATGATCAAGGAAATCAAGGTAATGGCAGC
>NZ_JBHTBW010000016.1:0-32068 GCF_042665195.1 Laceyella putida | reverse complement strand
GGGGAGTTGAAATGAGTAAGGCGACCCGAAAGGTCGCCAAAAGTTTCAGTTCCCTACTCTACTTTCCTTTCTTTAGCAAACTGGATAATTCGAGCTTCAATCTGGTCTCTTACGCGGCGGAACGCTTCCCATACTTCTTCTTCGGTTCCTTGTGCCTTTGCCGGATCTTCAAATCCCCAATGATCACGATGAACGTGAGGAGGTGTCATCGGGCATTTATCGTTGGCATCGCCGCAGAGAGTGATAACGTAGTCTGCTTTATTCAGCAATTCCGAATCAATGATATCGGACGTTTGCTTGGAAATGTAGACACCTTTTTCCACCATAACTTTGACTGCTTTCGGGTTTAATCCGTGTGCCTCAATCCCTGCGCTGTATACATCAAACCGATCGCCTAAGTATTTCTTCCCAAACCCTTCTGCTATTTGGCTACGGCAAGAATTACCTGTGCAGAGGAAGTAGATGATTTTCTTGTCAGACATGGTGAACACTCCTTTAGTGAATGATGGATAACCAGAGGGTAAGTCCCGTTAATGTAATCAATAAAGTTGGAATCGTGAGGATGATACCCATTTTGAAGTAGGTACCCCAACCGATTCTCACATTCTTTTGAGATAAAACATGAAGCCAAAGCAACGTGGCCAAGGAACCGATCGGTGTAATCTTGGGCCCCAAATCCGACCCGATCACGTTTGCGTAAACGAGAGCTTCATGCATGATTCCGGTGGCTTGTGTGGCTTTAATCGCCAAGGCATCAATCATGACCGTTGGCATGTTGTTCATAATGGAAGAGAGAATGGCAGCAATAAAGCCGGTACCTACCGTTGCTACGTATAGACCATGTTTGGTGGTCCAAGTAATTACTTGGCCCAATGCGTCCGTCAATCCGGCATTCCTTAAGCCATAAACCACGACATACATGCCGATCGAAAAGATCACAACAGCCCAAGGTGCTCCTTTCACTACTTTCCATGTTTCAATCGCCGGCCTACGGCAGGCGGCCACAATGAAAGTGATAGCAGTTAGACCCGCAACGAGAGATACTGGTATCCCTAAACGCTCACTGAACAAATATCCCGCCAACAGCACCGCTAAGATCCACCAGGATAAACGGAACAACATCGGATCTTTAATCGCTTCGCGCGGCAGTTTTAATTGGCTCAAGTCATATGCTTGCGGAATGCTTTTGCGAAAATATAAGAACAGGACCAATAAGCTAGCACCTAAAGAGAACAAGTTGGGCACAATCATCCTTGTGGCATATTCCACAAAGCCAATGTTAAAATAATCCGCAGAAACGATATTGACTAAGTTGCTTACAACCAAAGGAAGAGAAGTGGTGTCTGCAATAAATCCACTGGCCATGACGAAGGCAAAAACCATTTTGTCTTCAAATTTGAGTGCACGTACCATGGCCAACACAATCGGCGTGAGAATGAGTGCAGCTCCGTCGTTGGCAAAGAACGCGGCTACCGCTGCACCCAAGAGAACAACATAAACAAACATCTTGCGACCATTCCCATTCGCCAGACGCGCCATATGAAGAGCGGCCCATTCGAAAAAGCCGATCTCATCCATGATCAGGGAAATCAGGATGATGGCCACAAACGCAAGCGTCGCATTCCACACGATGCCGGTGACAGTCCATACATCTTGAAGGCTGACAACCCCAAACAGTAGCGCCAGAATGGCGCCACCTGACGCGGACCAACCGATGGACAGGCCTTTGGGTTGCCAGATCACGAAAATTAATGTAATCAAAAAAACGATAAACGCTAAAACTGACATCAATGACATGAACGACTCCCCTTCGATTCTAATCACATTCAACCTTCAATCCATTTGCTTTCAGTTCTTCAATTTCCTTAGAGGTATCTGGAAGTGTTTTGAGAAACTCTTGGAAGAATGGAAACATGGAACCATCAAGGGAGTAGAATACCCATTGTCCCTGTCGGCGCTCCTTCACAAGCTTTGCATTTTTTAGCTTTCGCATATGTTGGGAAACGGCCGGTTGAGTCATTTTGAGGATTTCTACCAATTCACATACACACATATCTTCTGCTTTGAGCAAGGAGAGGATTCGCAATCGAGTTTTATCTCCGAGTGCCTTATGATACTCCGCTAATAGCTCCCAATCCAGCACATTCATCACCTCATTAATATATAATCATATGCTTATATTATTGTCAAAATAAAAAAACATGTTACAGTAGACTGTTTAAAGCTTTTCGTAAAATTGGACATACAAGTTGTTTAATTGTTTTAGTGTATCTTCAACTCTCTTTACTGCTTTTTCTGTTTTAGATTGAGCGTGTTGAAGAATTTGGATGCTTATTACTCACCATCTTTCACCTCTCTTTCTTCCCCTACGTACTCTAGACGTGCCTTCGAGAGCCCCATAATTAACTGACCTTCTGACTTGTCCAAGGCGTCATGATCTCTTGTTTGCAACAATGAACACATTTTTATCCACTGATCATTTACATATAACTTCCGCGAAACAAGTTTTCAAAAATCGCTCTGCTTTTACCGGATTTGACTAATTACCAGACACGCCTTAAACGCTAATAATTTTCCTTGTTTTTTAAGGCTGAACCCCAGAGTTCCATCCATCGTTTTTTAAAAAAAGCGTACATAGATGGCATCTCGTGAACAAGCTTGGACACCTCCCCACTTCTTCCAACCAAAAAAGTCGGCAACCAGCTCTCTTTTCCTGCAAAAGAAACAATCCTTTATAATGTTATTAAATGACAAAGTTTTGAAAACATTCTCTTATTTAACATTCTCGAAAAGAATTCGTAAAACTTCAGAAAATAATTTCATTTATTCTTTACATGATCTTAATAAAAACATAAAGATCAACTATTCGAAACAGAGCCAAAAGTCATAACATCATGGAGGGTTTCTTATGAAAAGAAATTGGTTGCCTGCCGGAGTCATCTTGTCCGTCGCCCTTGGCACCTCCGGGTTTCTGGGCGGTTTCCCGGTTGAAGCGAAAAATGTGGACATCATCAAGTACAATCAGTCGTACCATACGCCAAAAGTGATTGTGGAAAAATGGGCCAAGCCCAAAACGCAAGCGGGCGAGGTGGTGTGGGCGTATTTGAACGCCAAACGGGGAGTGTTCCAATTTGAAGGGAACGCCACCTCCCGTTTCAAAATCACAAACAAAGAAAAGGACAGCAAGACGGGCACGGTGCACTACCGCTTGCAAGAAACGGTTCACGGAATTCCGGTCTATTCCGCCGACCAATCGGTTCACTTGGACAAACAGGGCAATGTCACCTCGTTTTTCGGCCAGGTGATTCCGCATCTGGAACAAAAAACAATTCCCACCAAAGCCAAACTCTCCAAGCGGCAAGCAGTGCAAACCGTGCAAGCCGATTTGGGGCACAAAGGGTTTGACGGCAAGCCCGAGGCAACCTTGTACATCTATCCCCATGGCGGCAAGTTTTATTTGGCTTATCTGGTGAAAGCGTCCGTCCTCCAGCCGGAGCCGGGGTATTGGCACTATTTCGTTGACGCCACCACCGGCCGCATCATCAATAAATTCAACGCGGTGGAGCATATCACCGGGAATGGCACCGGCTCGCTCGGTGATAAAAAAGAGTTTGAAGTGACGCAATCCGACAAAGGGTATGACTTGGTTGACGGCACGCGCGGCGGCGGGATCTCCACCTACGACGCCCAACATACGGAAGACAAGCTGCCGGGAACGCTCGTTTCCAGTGACTCAACCACATTCAGCAATCCGGCGGCAGTGGACGCCCACGCCAATGCGGAAAAGGTATATGATTATTATAAAAGTGTGCATGGCCGCAACAGCTATAATGGGAACGGCGCCAAGATCATTTCGTCCGTGCATGTGGGCACCGGCTGGGATAACGCGGCGTGGGACGGCAAGCAAATGGTGTATGGCGATGGGGACGGCACCGAATTCAAGGTTCCCTTTTCCACGGCACTCGATGTGATTGGCCATGAATTGACCCATGCCGTAACCGAGTCCACCGCCAACTTGCAATACCAGGATGAGTCGGGCGCGTTAAACGAATCCCTCTCCGACATCTTCGGGGCAATGGTCGACGCGGATGATTGGGACATGGGAGAAGACTTGGGCAAAACGCTCCGCTCCATGTCCGATCCGAAGAAATACGGCCAACCGGACAACTATAAAGATTATGTCAAAACACCGGATGACAACGGAGGCGTTCACACCAACAGCGGCATCAACAACAAAGCGGCTTACCTGCTGGCCGACGGCGGCTCCGAGGACGGCGTAAGCGTGGTGGGCATCGGGCGCGACAAAACGGCCAAGATTTATTATCAAGCGCTGACCAAGTACCTCACCTCCACCTCCGACTTCGCCATGATGCGCCAAGCGGCGGTACAGGCGGCAACCGACCTGTACGGCGCCTCTTCTTCAGAGGTCCAATCCGTGAAAGACGCGTATACGACGGTGGGTGTAAACGAATAAATCATCATGATGGAAAAAGGCGGCTATCCCCGGTTGGGCGGCGGCCTTTTTCCATTTCCCATGAGATTGCCGTCGTCGTTCTGGTTACCTTGGGACAGAAGATTAAAAAGGCTCGTCTATACCATGGGTTAACAAAAGAAAAGTTTGCTCATCCTCAATTTCATCAGTCCACTCAATTGAACATGATATGCATAAATTTCTCCGTTCAAAATATCTCCGTTATCATCCCTTCTTACCTGCTCATATTTATCCAATACCTGATCAACGTCTTTTTCTGGTGGAAAGTTAGTCCATCGTACGTTAATACTTGCACCCATACTATAAGGAAACGTTCTTTCAACTCTTTCCGAATCAATTTTGCTACATCAACTGCTCGCATATTTAAAACATCCCCTTTTTTTTGGAATTCGTGAAGCATCTAGATCTTACAAGATTCCATGGGGATGTCAATCATTTTGCTATTCTTCGTTACTCCAAACTTCTTTAAAAATCAAGCCCGTTAGCCCGTGTTCGCAATATACTTTTACAAATTCATCAGTTACATAGATAGATCCATGAATTAGTGGGGTTCGTTCGGGTTACGTTGTCGCCAAAAAGGGGGCGCTCCTTTAGACATTCAACCAGAGCATATCGCCTTAGTCACGCATAAACAAAAGGTGTAAATTTAATACCTTGAGGTGATCCGAATGTATGATGCGTATTTACCTTATGAACCATATTTCGATTACGAATATGACACTCAGCAACGTAGACCAGACGATCGTAGACAAGGTGATCGTAGACCAGGTTATCCAGGAGGGTATATAAATGACCCTATAGCAAACTCCCTTGCTGGTCAAGTCGTTAGAGCAATGATTGATGGCATAACTCCCCCAGGAAGACCTATAGAGGTATATATCGGCGGTGCAAGTGGTGGGGTAACTAGATTGGCAAGATGTGAACGAGGGCGAATCAGAGCCATGCTGGTCGATACTTGGCGTATATCGATCGTTTAATCACCGATAGTGGTACGTAATGTGGTACGATCACAGAGCAAATGCATTCCTAAGATCCAGGAGGTACCTGAGATAAATTCGGAATCGGTACAGCCTACTGTTTATTTTCAGTCACCTACGCTTAATTATTCGTAGGAAACATTTTATTTCAGACCAACTCATTCAATATCTATGCCATGAAGCAAATAGCAAGCTAGCTCTTTTTTAGAAAAACAGAAAATTGAACTGGTCCATCTTGATCTTTTGACAATACGGAACCGAAAGACTTAATAAGTTGTAGGCGTCACAGAATAAGCCCCTTGCAATCTAGTTTGAAAAAAAGATTGATTTTTGTATCGGGATGAGAATGCCTCCCATTGAATCAGAAATACTCAAGAAATGCCATGACCTAGATTTCGGAGGGCTTCGTCGTACTCTCGCCGGAGATCTGCCACGATTTCAGCAACCGTTTGTACCCGCTTGATCTGGCCTACGCCTTGTCCTGCGGACCAAATATCCCTCCATGCTTTTGAATCGGCCTCGTTCAAATGGGAGAAATCGACGGCTTCTTTCTTCTGAAGGCGGTCCGGGTCAAGACCGTTTCTTCGAATACTAGGCTTGAGGAAATTGGCATTCACTCCGCTGAAAGCATCCGTATAAATCAAATCATCGAGCGTTGATTCTATCAGCATGTTTTTGTATTCTTCACTCGCAAAGCTCTCGGAAGCAGGGATAAAACGCGTTCCCATATAAGCCAAATCCACCCCTAGAGCTTCGGTAGCGAGAATATCCCGCCCACTGGATAGACATCCGGCCAGGATCGTAATTCCGTCCCAAAACTCCCGAACTTCTCCGACAAAAGCTAATGGGTTAAGCGTTCCGGCATGCCCCCCTGCCCCGGAACATACAAGAACCAACCCGTCGACTCCGGTGCGGGCCGCTTTCTTCGCGTGAACCAGTGTGCTAACATCCGAAAATATAAGTCCGTCGTACTCATGCACGATGTTGACCACTGGTGTGGGATCTCCGAGCGATGTAATCACAATCGGCGGTTGGTATTTTTTGATAAGATCTAAATCGGTCTCAAAACGTTTATTTGTACGGTGTACGACCAAATTCACCGCCCAAGGGGCAATGCGGTGATTTGGATTATTCTCCCGTATCCTCTCTAGCTCTTCGACAATGCGTTTCATCCAGTCATCCAAAATATTGACCGAACGCGCATTCAACAACGGAAATGAACCGATAATCCCCGCTTTACAGCCTTCGATAACCATTTCCGGACTAGAGACAAGAAACATCGGGGCCGCAATGACAGGTAAAACCAACTGATCAGCGATGTGGGGAGGTAGTTTGTGATGCATAATTTCAACCCTTCTCTCTATCAATGTTTTCAGGAGCTTCCTTTGATTAAAATTTCTGCAAACGATCCCGGAACCGTTAACATAAAGGTTCCAGGATCGTTTGGGTTAGCCAGCGCCACCCGCGCTTTGACGTCGGGGCCCCTTATAGGTCCGTGTCCTGTTACTTATCTCGGCCGGTTATACCCTCTTGTGTATTGTAATTCCCGCTATTTTCATCGCTTACACGCGAGATAGAATTTCCTCTCTTAATTTATATACTTCTTCTTCTAATTTTTTTATTCTTTCCTCTAACCGAGATAAGCTTCCATGATTTTCTTGACGGTTAATTCTCCATCGCTGAACCCGTTCGAAAAGGAGAAGCAAGCTCGGATCCATTACCAGTGTATCGATGACCGCATCTTCAAAGGTTTCTTTATATCCGGCCATACCATGGTCTTTACCGTACAGCAAATGTTTTTCAAGAAGTTTGGGTATCTCACTATTGTGAGGTCCGCCGCTCTGTTGGTAAAAAGCTTCAATCCGTTCTTCCATTGTCATTTTTCTTTCCGACATGCCGTTTTCATCTCCCGTCCTCTATAAAAATTTCGATTGGATTCTCAATGTTCGATTTCAACTGTGTATACATAACTTATCTAGCGAATAGGAAACCTCGCATCAGACAAAAGCGTACCGAACGTGGATGTGAAATTTAATCACTTTTGCTAATAAAATCGGCCAAGGCTTCCACGGCCTGCTTTGCCTCTTTTCCTTCAGCAATCAAGATAATCTCCGTTCCGGGAATGAGATTTATGCTGAGAACCTCCGACAGATTTTTCGCGTCTGCCTTTTGGTTCCCCTTTTGGATCGTGATCTCTGTATGATCGTACTTTTCGGCCTGCTGAACAAACTGGAGGACGGTCAGGACATTATGCAGCCCGTCTTTCAGCTTCACAACCACCTTTTTCACCACCGATCCCTTATCGACCACGTCTCCGACATCACTCGGAGGCAAGGAAGGCGGTTTCGGCAAATTGTTCGGCGGATTCAACGGCGGATCGGGATCAGGTCCGGGCACAGGAGGCTTTTTCGGCGGTCGGGGAGGATCTTCTTCAGGCAACGGCGGTTGATTCGCCGGATCGTCCGGTCGGGTCCCGGGAGGATCTTCCGTTGAACCGTTGCCTGACAAACTAGCCAGCAGATCGTTGACGGTGTCCGTCAGAGCTTTTAACCCTTTCGCCTTGGGCAACCGGCCCATATCAATCACAGGGCCGTCCGAAGACAAGCTGACATCTCGCTTCGTTTGCAGATCCACCTGCGGCATTCCGACACGGTCAGCCTCCATCCGTTCCACCTTCAGATAGACATCATAAAGTACAAAAGCGGGAAGCGGCTTGTCGAGCTCTAAAGGAGGCCCTTTTATGTTGAATCCCAAAGCGGTCGCGTC
Organism: Laceyella putida; assembly: GCF_042665195.1. Classification (NCBI taxonomy): domain Bacteria; kingdom Bacillati; phylum Bacillota; class Bacilli; order Caryophanales; family Thermoactinomycetaceae; genus Laceyella; species Laceyella putida. Next base: position 23,833 of record NZ_JBHTBW010000016.1, on the reverse strand, counting down.
AACGACCAAGCCTTGAATCAATACGGGGCCCGCGTCATGAATATCCATGCCCCATCGCCCGAATGGGGTACTCTTTTTTCCGACAATCAATGCCATATCGTATATTTGGGCCTTCTTTGCAAAAAGCCGAACAGCCAACCGGCCATTCTCCGTGGTCGTCAGTGAAGGGATCAACCCTTGAGCTTCGATGTGCTCGGCACGGATCACGATCCCTTCCTCTGGATCCGTTCGGCTCAACGCAGCCTTCGGTTCCTCATTCTTCGAAGAAACCTTTTCGTCCTTTTTCTTGAAGAATGGCAACACATCCTCCTGTTTTTGGATGATCCCGACGGCCGATCGTCCTTCATCCGGTGACCAAGTTTGGGCCGAAACCATTTTGTCACCAATGAAAACTAAACAAACGGACAAACCCACCCAAAGGGCCAGTGCCTTCCCGACGATCCCGCAACAAGAAGAGTGCAATAAGCTTCCCCCCCTTCATCCCCCGTCTTTTTACTTAAACCACTGCTTCCACGTGGCGGCAGCATCCCGTTCGGTTGACCGAATCCCCCCTGATCCAAAATGTTCCTTTTGCCCATTATTCTCGCGGGACGGGGAAGCGGGTCCCCAAGCGATGCACAGGGCCCCGCCCACAATCCCCAACAAGGTGCCGATAATCAGCCCTCCTAAGGCTCCAATCATGGACATGATCGACAGTATCATCGCGAACGCCCCGAGAAGCCGAACATATTGAGGCATCAGCCAACCTATCACCCCGCAGCTGAGCACGAGCACGCCGAACAGAATTCCGGCAAAGACAAAGCTTCCCGGCACAAAGGCCATCCAATACAGATTGACGGGAATCCATAAAATAGCCAACCCTGACAGGCAAACCAGCGTAAGGCCCAGTTTTGGGCGCTTTTTTTCGTCAACACGGCGGTCTGTCCGCAAACTGAACTCCGAATCACTCAAAGGCCTTTTTTCCACAGTTGTCTCTCGCATGTTGACACTCCTTTACCGGGCCAAAATTTCCAATTGCAAGGAAAGCCCCGGAAGTGAGATGCTGTTGGCAAACAAGTAATGCCCTTGAATGAACGGTTTTTCCAGCACGAGGCGGGGTGCCGACAATCCGAATTTCCCCTGCCAATCGTTGCTATATTTCTCTGCGATTTTCAGTTTGTTGAAAGACGCGTCCGCTTGCAGCTTGCTCAAATCGAGAACCATTCCCGAAGCTTTCACATCTTTGGATGCAGTGATAAGCACCCGCACTTTTTCTTTGCCAGGAACATCGAGTTCTTTGTACAGCTTAAGGTTCTTGATCACCCCGTCCAACTGTACGCTTCCCTGGGGATACGCCGCCCGCTCGCTGGTTTCGCCGATCTTCGGCAACAGATTGAAGTTACTGATTTGGATCTCATCCGCCTCGATGACAAACCCTCCGATTCCCCCAATGGGGACGGCAAGCGCCACACCGCCGGTCCAAATCCCCATCACCAACGCAAACACCAAACACAGGGCGACGACCATACTCGACCAGAACCTTTTTCCTCGGTACCTCAAGGCCATTTCCTCCTTACTTTGGAATCATTCATTGATCAAGCTCTTTTGGAGCGAATGACCCGCCATATGACGTAAGCGCTGACGGCAGATGCTCCCCAAAGCATCCCCGAAGCCAGCCAACGAAGGGATGGAATCGCTTTCAATTCTTCCGTTCCAAAAGAGAGTAAGATGGAGGACCCCACGAACAACCCGCTGGCCATTACGGCCAAGGTCACCCGGTTGACCATTTGGTTTACCTTGTGAACCAAATGGTCATTGACGCGGTTTTCCACGATCAGCTTCAAGTCGTTCCATGCGAATTTTTCCAATATTTTGTTCATTCTTCTTGGAAGAGTTCCGACCAATTTGGCCGCTTCTGCAATAAAACTGGCATTCGCACGGAAGTTGAACCGTCGGGAAAGCCATCGTCGTAAAATCTGCACGTCTGCCGACTCCACTACCGTGTGGTAGCTGATCTCCGGGCACAGCCACCGGGCCGTCCCTTCCGCCGCTGTAAACCCTTTTGCCCAAAGCGCCAGTCCGTTGGGAATCCGACAGTAGTTCTTCATCCCAATGGTGATGATCTGGATGATCAGGTTGCCCCAGTTGTACTTGCTTGCCTGTTCGCTGTTGACATAGTGGATGAACATCGATCGCAACTGGTCTTTCAAATGAACCGGATCGGTATAGGGGGTCGGCTGGATAATATCGAGAGCCGCTTCCGCAGCGTCTTCCCCCTGGTTCAGCCGGTTGAGCAAAAGCATGCGGAAAATCGCTTCGGTATGGAGGGAATCCATCCGCCCCACCATCCCCCAATCGATCACGAACGCTTTTTTCGTGTGGCGGTCGATCATGATGTTGGAGCCGTGAGGGTCGGCGTGATAATAACCTTGTGAAAAAGTTTTGATATAATAATGGGCCAAGTCGACCATCCGCGTGAACCGTTCTTCAAATGTCAAAAAATCAACAGGAAATTCCTTGAGATTCCATCCATCGATAAACTCCATCACCAAGACATGTTCCGTAACCATATACACTTCGGGCACACCGATCGTCTCAAACTCATCCATGATCTCCCGGTGCTCATTCATATTTCTTGCCTCGATGCGCATGTCCAACTCATTGGTTGAACTGCTGTAATAGTCATTGATCAATCCCAACAAGTCAACAGAAGCCGCGAGAGAGGGGGGGAGCAACTTTTGTACCCGCTTGACTAGCTGTTTGATGATGGCGATATCCATTTCAAACAGTTTGTCGACAATGGGGCGGACCACCTTCACCGCACATTTCCGCCCGTCTTTTAACTGGGCCTGGTACACCTGCGCCAAGGATGCCGACCCGATGGGTTCCGGGTCGATCCATTCAAACACCTTCAGCCCTTCAGGAAATTCATTATCTATGGTAGTTGCAATGTACAAAAAAGGCATGGGTGGAATTTCATCCAACAATTCTGCAAGCTCCGTCGTAATCGGCTCGGGGATCAGCTCCTGACGGGTAACGAGCACTTGTCCCAACTTGATGAACGTGGGTCCCAGTTCTTCAAAGACGAGCCGCAGCCGACGGCCGATTTTGCGCAGTTGTTCTTCCTCTTCTTTGTTCCGGCTCTTCCGGAACAGCAAAAACGTCTGCCGATCCTGCAGGAGGTGAAGTAAACCGTGTTTGGCAAAGGTCCGTACGATCCCACGGTAACGCTTCCCTTTCGTGATGTTTCTGCGCATCTTTTGAATTTCCCGTCGGGCTTGCTCCTTATGTTCTGCCGAAAACTCCTTTTCAGGCACGTAAAGCCTTTTCTCCGAAAGCTTCTTTACCGGAGCCACTGCCACAACCGTTCACCCTTTCTCGAAATCGATAGGCGGACTTTAAGCCCGCCATTCACCGATACATCATTTCATTTGTAGACTACAATAAGGTTGGCCGCTTTTTAAAACAAAGAAAATTCTCTCATTTTCTACGTAAGGTTGACCCAGACGCTCTTTACTTCCGTGAAGTGCTCCAGCGCGTATTGGCCCATTTCCCTTCCCACGCCGCTCTGTTTAAACCCGCCCCACGGGCTAGTCGGGTCGAGCAGGCTGTACCCGTTCACCCAAACAGTCCCCGCTTTGAGGGAGTGGGCCACTTGGATGGCTTTTTTTACATCCTTCGACCATATTCCGGCGGCAAGTCCGTATTCCGTCGCGTTGGCTCGCCGGATGACGTCCGATAGATCCTCAAAGGGCAATACAGCCAGTACCGGGCCGAAAATCTCTTCCTTCGCCACTGTCATATCATCGCGGGCTTCCAGTACGGTGGGCTTGACAAAATATCCTGCTTGTAAACCGCGCTCCGCACCCGCCAGTACTTTTGCTCCTTCCTGGATGCCATTTTCGATGTATCCCAGCACCCTGTTCATGTGTTGTTCGCTGACGAGCGGTCCCATCTGTGTTCCAGGGTCAATGCCCACCCCTTGTCGGATCGCCTTGGCTCGGTCCACTACCGCGGACAACACCTTGTCATAGATCTGTTTGTGCAAATACAACCGTGAACCGGCGCAGCACACTTCGCCTTGGTTGAAAAAGATGCTCATCATAATCCCGCCGGCAACGGCGTCTATATCTGCATCGGGAAAGACGATGTTCGGCGATTTGCCGCCCAACTCCAGCGTCACCCGCTTAAAGCTGTCCGCCGAAGCCCGGACGATTTCCCTCCCTACCGCGGTCGACCCGGTAAACGTGATTTTGTTCACTTCCGGATGTCCGGTCAACGCCGCTCCCGCCGTTCGGCCGTACCCCGGTACAATGTTGACGACACCAGGCGGAATGTCCGCTTCCTGCATCAGTTCACCGAGACGGATCGCCGTCAACGGGGTAAGTTCCGAAGGCTTGAGTACCACGGTATTGCCACATGCCAGGGCGGGAGCAAGTTTCCACGAAGCGATCATCAGCGGAAAATTCCACGGGACAATGGCTCCGACCACCCCGACAGGCTCCCGGCGCGTGTAGGCCAAATAATCCCCTGGGAAAGACACGGGAAGCGTTTCCCCGGTCAGTTTCGTCGCCCATCCCGCAAAATAGCGGAAATGATCCACGGTAAAGGGTACATCGAACGTCGAAGTCTCCGTCAGCGGTTTACCGGTATCGAGGGACTCCAGCTGGCTCAGTTCGTCGGCATGTTTCTCGATCAGGTCCGATAATTTCCAAAGAAGCCGCGCCCGTTCCGCCGGGCTGATCCGGCTCCAGGGCCCCTCCAAGGCTTTGCGCGCCGCTTGAACGGCCGCTTCAACATCGGCGGCTTCAGCTTCATATACGGTCGCCAACGCTTCCCCCGTCGCCGGATCCACCGTCGTAAAGGTTTTTTCCGACTGGGACGGAACCCAGCGCCCTCCGATGAAAAGCTTCTTCGGGCCGTGATTAAGGAAATTTCTCACATTTCCAGAGACGATCGGATTCTCTAAAGTCTTTGTCATCCCCAACCACCTCACTAGATTACACCTACGTCATGTTCACTAACCGAATAAATCTCATCGAGCGTTTTCCCGCGGGCCCGTTCGAGGACATCCATACGCACCTGGAATTGCTTCATCGCGAAATGGATAAATTCTTCTTTGTCCAACCCGAAGGGATACGGATCTATCTCGTTGAATAATTCATTGACAACACCGATCGCGAACGGAAGGAGCATTTCCATCCGCTTGTTGATGACGTCCCAAACATGGTCGTGCTCGGAAATGAGCCGTTGCAGGAGATAGCTTCCGTAACCGAGATGCCGGGATTCGTCCTTTTTCAAGTACCCCACCGCTTGTATCATCCCCGGCATTTTCCCTTGACGCTGGAGCGAATTGTAAAAAGCGTGATAGCCTGTTTCCGCAAGTATGCCCTCCACGACCATGTTATACGTGACCGAGGCCTCCGCCTGGGCTTCCGGAGAGCCGTCATCAACCAGACGCTCCATAGCCTGCGGCAGAAACTCGTAAAAGATTTTGCGGTAATTTTCCAGGTGATAGATGGACAAATCCCTGACCTCTCCCGTCACTTCATCGAGGAATCTTCTGAAAATCTCCGTGTGTTTCGCTTCTTCCCAGAGGAACGTTGTCAGATACATCTCTTCTTCAAGGCGCCCTTCCAGGGAGATAACGCGAATCAAGGGAAGCAAATCCAGAGTCACCGCTTCCTCTCCCGCTTGAAACATCGAACACAATCGCAGAATCGCTTCTTTTTCATCATCTTTTAATGTCTTCCAATCTTCTTGATCCTGGGTAAAATCGATATCCCGCGGATCCCAAATGCCAAACTTTTTTGCCTTATGATACAGGCGCATGGGCAAAATAGAGTGGTTCAACCTTTTTTCACTGGTCGTTTTCATCACACGCACTTTGAATCCCTCCATAAAACTCTTATTTTCTATTGACCTGAATCACTCGCATCATTTACGATAATTGTAAAATCACTTTGTTTGCTTGGCGTTGATCGAACAGCCGATAGCCTTCCGGCGCCTGCTCCAAAGGCAATCGATGGGAAACCACCACCGTCGGGTCGATCCGTCCGCCCTGCACCAGAGCTAGCGTCGCGTCAATATCACGGTGGATGTTAGCGAGACCTATGCGGAAAGTCACATCTTTCGTCAAGCTGCTCATCAACGGATACGCAAAGGTGTCTTCCGCTGTGACACCAACAGCGGAGATTCGACCCCCGCCCCGCGCGAGTTCGAACGCCAATTTAAGCGTTGCAGGACCTCCAACCGCCTCGATCACGACGTCGGCTCCTTCACCGTTGGTCCATTCGTTGATTTTCGACACTGCATTCATTTCTTTCGAGGGCACCGGGATCGCACCGAGTTGCGCAGCCAATTCCGTTCGCTCTTTGACGAGATCCACCGCGAACACCCGGGAAGCCCCAAGAGCAAAGGCGCTTTGAACCGCCATGATCCCGACGGGGCCGCAACCGATCACGGCGACGTTCTCCCCGGGCCTTAATCCGCTGTTCACAACGGCGCCATAGGCGGTGGTAAGGATATCTCCCGTAAACAGCGCCTGTTCGTCGGTCAGACCATCCGGAACCCGCCGCAAGGTGTGGTCTGCATACGGAATACGCGCATATTCCGCCTGCGTTCCGTCCAAATTTCCGAAGGCGACACCGTATCCCAGCACACCGCCGTACCGGCACTGGTTAAAGGAGCTCCGCCGGCAGGTTCGACACTTGCCGCAGGCTACGTGAAACGCTCCCACCACACGGTCGCCTCGTTTGAAACTTCGCACATGGGGACCCACTTCTTCAACCACGCCTACGTACTCGTGTCCAATTATGGCTCCCGGCAGCAGGCCCGGAATCGCACCGTGATAAAGATGCAGATCGGATCCACAAATCGCCGCCGTCGTGATTCGCACGATAGCGTCCGTATGCTCTTGAATAGCCGGATCCTGAACCGTTTCGACTCGGACGTCGCCCACGCCATGAAATGTGACCGCTTTCATTTCAGCCCCTCCGGAAACTCGGCATCCATTTCCAAAGCGGATTCCACGAGATATTTGGCCGCCAACACATAAGCGGACAAAGTGGACATGTTTCCTTTGATCAATTTCATCCTTCCACGCATAATCGTTGAAACTGGTTCCAATTTTCGGTCAAAAATTTGTTTCCATGTGTAAGAATCAGCGCTGATCACATACGGGGCATTTTCCATGTCTTCCTTCGTCGCTACGCGCGCCTCGCGACATTCTCCATGCCACAAATCAAGATAGACGGACCAGTCTTCATCTATCCCTATCGACGGGTCCTTTTCAAAGATCAATATTAACGGCCATTCCCAAGTCTGTGCAGCTTGAAAGTATTGCTCACTTTCATTGATCTTCTTTCCCCATTCCTGCACCCATTCTTCCGAAAACACCTTCATGATGTTCCCTCCATTTATTCATTTGGGTTTTGCTTCATGTTATTTCATCTAAATGTTATTCTATTTAAAATCTTTATACAATCCCTGAAATACTGGGTTATAATACCCCTAAAAATAACTAGTGAATAGAGAGGGTGGCTATGCATATGACCAAATATCTGATCGGTCCCAAGTTGCAACCCAATGAAGTCGAACAAATGCTTGACACGGTTTATCGGGAGTACCAAGAGTGTTTGACCCGATGGAACATCAAACTTTCCAAAATAAACGTAAACAACGAAGAAAAGAAATCTTTAGCCGATGTGTTCCGCTTTTTGCTGGGTCACTTGGATCTCGCTCTTTCTGACGAACCCTCTTTTTTCGATAAATTCCAACAAATGATTTTGGATTGGGAAAAAACGTTAAATTCGAACCGGATTATATTTGCCATCGGATCATTTGAACAAATCATGATGGAGATGATCCTGCAAAACCGTAATCATCTTTATGTAAATAACTGCTATCAATGGATTCACACCCTATGCATGAATTTATCTTTTTCTATTACACAGCATCAACTACTAACATTCGGTTATCAACACAATAAGAAGAGCAGATCTATTTCTCCGCTGATGCGATTGCTGCAAGGACAAGATATATGGTCTAATATAAACTGGAAATGGGTCGCTATCGCAACCTCATTATCAAGTAAACGCAGATGTGAAATTTTGGATATTGCTATGTATAACTTTGAATTAGAAGAATGGTTCCCTGCTTATACACACGAAGAGCTGACATTATCCGTCCATCAAGTTGTCTCCGGAAAAACCGAAGGATTTGTAGATAAAATCAACGAAAAGCTATACCTTGTCATCAAAGGAAAAAAAGACTCCCTAACGAAACGCTTTGCCCAGCAGCTGGTCCTTTGGATCCGTCATGCAATCGAATTATCTAAAATGTATTACAATGAAGATATACAACAAACCATTCATGACCAGATTCTACAGTACGAAGCGATTTTGGAATTTGACAATGCACTGTTATCAACCAGGGAAATACAAGATACTCTTTCTTCATGTGTTGAACATATTTGCCACATCGCCGGTTTTCAGCGCAGCGCTCTTTTTTGGTACCATTCGTTTTTCAAAAATATTGAGGGGGTCCAGTCCTATAATGTTCCTTTGGAAGATATTCAACGCATTCAGGAACCGGAACATAATATACCCATCATCTCAATGATCTTAGATGCGAAACGACCTGTTCATTTTAAACAAGTGGAAAATTACCTTCCCTCGCACCATATTGAACATTTCCATTTGACTTCATTGTTAGTAGCACCATTGTATGGAGAGAACCACCATGTTACCGGTGTTTTACTGCTTGACCAGAACGGCCGACCTTTCGACGTTTCGGACAACACCATTGAAATCGTCGACTCCCTTTTGAGTCGGTTATCAAAAAATTTGCATTCAAAACTTTATTCAAACTCTCCGGTTATCAAAACCTCTTCCCTCTTATCCCATCGTGAAAAGCAAATTCTCCAGCTTAGCGCTGATGGTTACAGCACAAAACATATTGCCTCAAAACTTCAACTCAGCGAGTATACTGTAAATGAATATATAAATTCCATCTTTAAAAAATTAAAGGCAAAAAATAGGACAGAAGCTGTAGCTAAGGCTTTCCGTCAACAGTTGATCCAATAAATAAAGAAAACTTATCAGGATGTATCTGATCATTCAACCATCTATACAGCTCAAAAGTTGACGCCTCGTTTCTCTTAGGTGCAGAAGCATTACTGGTTTGGAGCTGGGTTTATCATGAATCTCAGGAGAGATTTAATCTCTCCTTTTGATCAGGATAAGTCCATTCTTCTTTAACCAAATCATGAGCATCGCCAGAGTTTTTTAAAGAGATATGGGCAATATAATATGCCCCCCTTTGAAAATTCGATACCCTATTTTATTGAGCCAAACATATAAGCTAATGTACCGGGAATACATAAGGCTGGCTTCGGGAGAAAGTACGGAATGCCCAGGGTTTGGACTTTTGGCGATTCCGTTCTCTCAGCCTTCCCTGCCCGCTACTTACTTTGGTATAGACTGTAATCTCTCAAGCAAAAACTCAAGCAAATAATCGCGTAAATCCTCACCCTGCAAAGCAAATGACAAAGTAGCTTTTATATATCCCCATTTATCTCCAATATCATGGCGATCTCCCTCCAAGAGGCGAGCATGCATGCCCTGTTTGTGACATAGAACCCTAAGGGCGTCCGTAAGCTGAATTTCACCGCCGCGTCCAGGCTCGGTATACTCCAAGATATCAAAGATTTCAGGGCTAATGATATAACGTCCCACGATCGCCAAATTCGATGGCGCTTTGTCTGAAGCGGGTTTTTCAACCAAATCATCCAATTGATAAACATGGTTTCTGATCTGCTTGCCTGCTATCACTCCATACTTGGACACTTCTTCCGGCAATACGCGTTGTACTCCGACGACAGTCTTTCCATGCTCGTGAAACTCCTCAATCATCTGCTGAAGAGCCGGTTTAGAGGGATTATCGATAATATCATCGCCGAGAAGAACCGCAAATGGCTCATTTCCAACAAAAGAACGGGCACACAAAACAGCATGCCCAAGTCCGAGCTGTTGTTTTTGTCGGATGAAGTGGATATCCACCATTTTTGCAATCTCCAAAACTTCCTTATATTGAGCCCATTTCCCCTGCTGTTTAAGAAAATGTTCCAACTCGACATTGTGATCGAAGTGATCTTCAATAGCTCGTTTGTTTCGTCCTGTTACAATCAGGATATCTTCAATCCCGGAAGAGATAGCCTCTTCGACTATGTATTGAATCGTCGGCTTGTTGATCAAAGGTAACATTTCTTTAGGCTGAGCTTTGGTGGCAGGCAAAAATCGGGTTCCGAATCCGGCTGCCGGGATAATCGCCTTACGTATTTTTCTCACCATGCAAACTTCCCTTCCACTCAATATTCTTGAGAAGCCCTTGCAAAACGAGCACTTGTTTTTCCAAAGCCGTATTCACACCTTTCCCAACCGGGTTCTGATAAGATGCATACAAGCCATTACGAATCGCCGCGAATGTTTCTAACAATCGGCTATCCTGGTTCCATACATATATATATATAGGATTGCTCCGAAATCTTTACTCCTTGGAGACGTCTTTTCGCAATAGCCGCGGTCACCCAACGAGAACAACCTGCGTTACCAAGTTCCTTCGCCGGCGACCGCCAGACTATCACAAATATATCCGTTTGCTCCCCCAACCGGTACCTACATCGTCAGAACGACATGGTGGACCTGCCCGTCGTCACACAATTCGATACAGGGACCGTCCTCCTCTACAAGGTCAGTTTCCTGACCGTCGATGATTAACGTGGTCCATCCGCTTGACTTGCCTGCCGGATTTTTGACGTTGATGAGGTAGCGTGTACTCCCAAAACGGTAGCTGACGGAAAACTCCTGCCATTCGCACGGAATACATGGTCGGATGTATAACCTCTCTCCGCGGCGGCGCAGGCCAAGGATCCACTCGACGCCCGCCTGATACATCCATCCCGCAGCTCCGGTGTACCATGTCCAGCCAGCATGTCCTTTGTGCGGATCCGTCGTGTAGACGTCTGCCGCCATGACGTACGGCTCACCGGCATACTGTCGCACTTCACCAAGCGTCCGGGTGTGAGTTAGAGGATTTAGCATATGAAACAACTCAAACGCTTTGTCCCCCTCACCTAGAAGGCACCAAGCGACGATTCCCCATACCACTCCGTGGGTATACTGGGCTCCGTTCTCGCGAATTCCGGGCGGATAGCCCTGAATATATCCGGGACTCGGATCCGTGCGGTCAAAAGGCGGTGTCAAGAGACGTGCGACGAACAGGTCGCGGTCCACGAGTTCACGGTCAAACGCCTGCATCGCCCGCATCGCTTTATCCTTTGGCGCCGCTTCAGAGATGACTGACCACGACTGGGCGATGGCATCGATGCGACACTCCTCATTGTGGATAGAACCCAGCCATTGTCCGCCATCGGTGAAGGCACGCCTGTACCACTGTCCATCCCAGGCGTGTTCATCAAGAGAGGCGGTGAGTTGTTCCCGTATATTCCGGTAACGACCAGCCCGTTCTCCCTCTCCTTTCCGCTCGCACAAATCCGCATATTGATTCAGAATTTCGCACAGAAACCAGCCGAGCCACACGCTCTCCCCACGACCGGCATCGCCGACATTACTCATTCCATCGTTCCAGTCTCCGATTCCGATCAGAGGCAGCCCGTGTTCTCCGAAGAAGCGCAAAGCCCTGTCGATCGCACGGAAACAATGCTCGAAAACCGTGCCGATCTGCGTCGAGATTTGTGTTGGCTCGTACCGTTCATGTTCACCCTCACGCAAAGGTTTACTATGAAGAAACGGCACCACCTCATCAAGCAAACTGTCGTCGCCTGTGTGTTCAATGTAACGTGAAACGGCATATGGCAACCACAGCAAATCGTCGGAGAAACGCGTGCGGATGCCGCGCTCTGTCTCTTCATGCCACCAGTGTTGCACGTCTCCCTCTTCATATTGATGTGCGGCGTGGAGCAAAATTTGTGCCCGGGTGAGGTCGGGACGGCTGTGGAGCAGAGCCAGTGAATCCTGCAACTGGTCGCGAAAGCCGTATGCGCCGCCCGCCTGGTAAAAAGCGGTGCGCGCCCACATTCGGCAGGCAAGCGACTGGTAAAGTAACCAACCGTTCAACAGAACATTCATTTCTGGACTGGGTGTCGAAACCGAGATCTGGTCTAACACAGAGTCCCAAAATTCCCGCACGGTCTCGAAGGACTGCTCACAGACGCGCGTTTGGCTGTATTTTTGGGCGAGCTTTACAACGGCGTCACGCGAATCTTCACAACCTAACAGGATGTAGACGGTCTGTTCGCCATTTGGCTCAATAGTGAATTTGGTCTGCACCGCACCACAAGTATCATACAGAGGTCCCGTTTTGCCCGACAGACGCTCTCGGCTCATGGCAGCCGGATTTTCCAATGTTCCATTGCGGCCGAGAAATTCCTCGCGGTCGGCTGTCCAAGACAGATCTTCGGACTGTACGGCATTGATTTCGAATTCTCCCGAATCAGACGTTTCGAGTTGAGGACACACGCCTAAAAAGACTGTTGCATCGCGGAACGCTTCCTGATAAGTGTTGTGCGCCAGCAAGATTTTGGCCGATTCCTCCCACTCCGTGACGATGAAAGAGGCGTTTGCTTCGCGCCGCACGCCCAGCACCCATTCCGCATAATACGTGGCGGACAGGCGACGCCGCTCTGCAGTCCTGTTTTGTAGCCGTAATTTGACCACCTTGACGGGGTCATCAAGCGGTACAAAAACGGTAACTTCCTGCATGAGACCGTGACTCTCATGGCGAACACGGGTATATCCCCTGCCGTGCGACACGATGTAAGGCTGATCTGCGCGTGCGGGAGACGCTGTGACGGACCATATTTCGCCGCTCTCTTCGTCCCGCAGATAACACACTTCACCGGGTGGATCGAGCACAGGATCGTTAGACCACGGGGTAAGTTTGCACTCCCGGCTGTTACGCCACCATGTGTAACCCGTACCCAGTTCGGTGACAAGACAGCCGAAGCGCGGATTAGCCATCACATTGATCCATGGCGCAGGCAGATGATTGGTGTTTTTGAGCACGATCCGGTACTCCCGGCCATCCGGCGAAAAACCTCCCAAACCGTTGAAGAAAATCCAATCGTGTGTGTCTTCTGGAGCTGGGTTGCCGTACCTGATTAACGGTTGAATCGGGACGAGCGGTGCCGGCAAGACGGTGTCTCTCCGCGGCAATTTGATTTGGGCCTTGAGACTGGGACCGTCTGCACGCAGCACGACACGGGATACTGCGTGTAACAGTCTCTTATCTTCGTCCGACAGCTGATTGGCGGCAATGACGTAAACACCCCCAGGGCCTGCCCCTTGGTGACCAACGCTATGTTCCACCGCACCTAGCAACGCTTCCTGCAAATCCTGTTGGTACCCCCCCGCCGATTCATTCAGGATGACCAGGTCAATGAGCAGTCCCTTGCGGCGCAAATATTCGTGCCCAATCAGCAGCTTGATGACAAACTGCTGATTGGCCACATCCGCAATCCGCACAAGTATAATTGGCCAATCACCGGAGATTCCGTACGCCCAGAGGCCAGACTGCCCTTTTGCATTCGCCGTGATACTTCGTTCTCGTTCTCCCCGTAGCGGAGCCATGTATAACGCCCGGCCTGCCAATCTTTGAAAGACCATCGCCTCGGCGACAGTCAGATGAAAATGCCGAAGCTCAATTTGACTGCGAGTCCAGGCGAGCTGAAACGTCCGTTCCACCTGAAGGTCCCCGGCGAACCGGGAAACGATGCTGACAGCTTCATCCTTCGTATCCGCGACACCTGTGACAGCGAACAGTTGCACCCGTTCACCCGGTTTGATCGTCAACCGTCGCCGCATGATAAAGGCAGGGTCTGCAACAGCTCCCACTGTTTTGCGCAGGCGGGAGCGGATCCCCTGCGGCTGGGAGAGCGTGTGGCCGCGTCCAATAAAGCTGGCTCGATCTGTCTCGTATTCAACCGGTCCGAGAGGTTCGCCGTCGACCAACAGTGAGTGGACTGCCCACAGTGGTTTTTCGCTTGGATCACGAGGCCGGCGACGGGCGAGCAGGCACTCGGTATCCACTTCATATTCCGTTTCAACGAATAATTTGCTAAAGGCCGGATGCGCATCGTCGGCGATGGGAGGAGCCAGGACTACTTCAAGAAACGTCGTGACTTCAATGATCCGCTCTTCATTCCCTGTGTTGGTGAGCGTCAACCGACGAACTTCCGCATTACATTCCGGTGAGACGCAGATTTCAAGGCTCGTCTGCACGTCTCCGTCCACGCGCATGAAGGTCGCACGCTCGAGCGAGAATTGCACGCTCTGTTCAGGTGACGGGACACGGCACGGCTGAAACGTTGGTGACCACACCAAGTCACGGGAGACGTCGCGAATATATATGTAGCTCCCCCAATCGTCTGCCACAGGATCCTCGCGCCACCGGGAGACGGCCAGACTTTCCCACCTGCTGAACCCGCTGCCGCTGTTGGTCACAACGGTCATGAATTCTCCGTTTGAAAGGACACACACCTCGGGTGTCGGCGTGTCCGCAGAGAGATACTCGCGCAGCGCCACAGATTGCGCCGGTCTTGGTTCCGGCAGATGCACGCGTCTCATTACGGGGTGCTTAATGATAGCAGGACGCGTCGGAATACGTTCCTGCAGAAGCAATTCAGCCGCTTGCACTCGCTTGTCGCGGTGAAAACGCTCATACATTTTGCGGGGCAACAACAAGTTGCCAAGGGTGAGCAGGCTCATACCTTGATGATGTGCCATAAAGCTGCGGATGACCATGCACCTCTTATCTTTCGGCATTCGCTCAGGCGTAAAGTCGATGGCTTCATAGTAGCCGTATTTTCCACGTGCACCAATCTCCTCCATTTTACGCAAATCCTCAAGTCCTTGACGCTTCGCAAAAGGCAAGGCCAGGATGGTCGCATACGGTGCCACGACCAAATCTTGTTCAAGTCCGCGCTTGAATCCGAGACCGGGAACGCCAAACGCCCGGTATTGATAGTTCATCTGATAATCAAAAGCGTAATAACCCGATTCCGAGATGCCAAACGGCACTCCCCGTTGATTGGCGTACTCGATTTGCCGCTTGACGACACCTCGGTAGGTGCTGTCCCAAACAGTGTTCCGGTAGGTGGGCATAATGAGCCATGGCATCAAATACTCAAACATCGTCCCGGACCATGAGAGCAGGGTGACCCGCTGCCCAATTTTTGTCATCGTCCGCCCGAGTGCAGACCAGTGTGATACAGGCACATGCCCGAGGGCGATAGCAACAAAGCTTGCCTGTCTAGCCTCTGATGCCAACAGATCATATAGGATCGTATCGCGATCACCCAGCGCTGCGTGGTACCCCAAGGTGAATAATTTCGCCTTGGGGTCGTACAGCGGTCGAAAGTCTGTGTTATTAATCAATGCCTCTAGACGGCCAATCAGTTTTTGCCCGCGTGCCAGCCAACCTTCCGTCCCCTTGCTTCCATACTTGACCGAACCTTCCCGCTCCCTCTCTGAGAAGTCTGTCTTGAGCCATTCCATCAATCCCTCTTTGACCACCATGAGATAGGCCACGAAATTCCCAGAATCCACCGTTGACACATACAACGGAGGCAGCGGTTCGAGTGCAACCGTGTCGTACCAGTTGTAAAGATGTCCTTTCCATTTGTCCAGACGCTCAACCGTAGTGAGCGTGCGTTCCAGACGCTCAACCAGCACGGGGGTGTCAATAAATCCGAAATCCCGCGCAGCCAGAGTAGAGGCGAGATAAAGTCCGATGTTGGTGGGCGACGTGCGATGCGCGATCCCGTTAGGCGGATCGATTTGAACGTTGTCAGGTGGCAGCCAATTGTCTTTTTCGGTGGTGAAGTCTTCGAAAAAAGCCCAAATCTGTTGCGCCAGCACCCGCAGTTTTTCCACCTCCACCTCTGAGAGCGGCTGAGCGGGTCGCGCAGCGGGCTGGTCCAACCAGCGGACGGCAAGCGGAGCGAGGGCCCATAGAGCACTAAGCGCCAATCCTGTCCACTGAAGTGCAGAGGTACCGCTCGTCGCCGCTGCCAGTATAAAGAGGAGCACGAGTGCATAGCCTCCACGCATCCCCATCAGAACAGGGTGGCGTCCCTGGCGGTTTCGGCGTTCAGTTTCCGCCGCGCTAACCCATTCAAGCAAATGGCGTTTTGAGATGAATAAGCGGAATACACTTCTGACGATGGCGTCAAGCAACAACGCACTTTGAAACGGAAGTGTCAAGATGATCACCAAAACTTGCCCAACTGTAACCAACAAAGCACGGGGACACCACACTGTCCGTCGAATCGTCACACATTGGCGGATCACCGGCAAGAGCAAAGTAGCAAACATAATCGCAAGCCAGCGCCATGGAGAGCCGGGAAGAACAGTCAAACCAAAAAGCAGAAGCACAAAGAGTACGGGCGGGAGAAGACTGCGCCGCAGGTTATCGATCATCTGCCAGCGGGTGAGGGCCGACAAATCAACGGGCAACAACGTTCCCCTTCGGTCGCAAACACGGCCAAACAGCCAGCAGAGTAATTGCCAATCGCCGCGCACCCAGCGGTGCAATCTCTTCTGATAGGCGCTGAACGTTGTGGGATGGTCGTCGATCAATTCGATGTCTGACAAGAGGCCTGTGCGCAAGAAGCCACCTTCCAACAAATCGTGGCTAAGCACCCGGTTTTCGGGAATACGTTCACACAGTACCTGCGCAAACGTATCAACATCGAATATGCCCTTGCCCGTAAAAATGCCCTGCCCCAGTCCATCTTGATATGGATCGGAGACGGCAAACGCGTACGGATCGATGCCCGTCTCCCCTGACCACAAATAAGCGAATCGCGAGCGTACAGCTGCCTCATGACTAATGCCGATGCGCGGCTGCAGCACGCCATATCCCTCTACGACCCTTGTCCGCGTTTCGTTTAACCGCGGCCGATTGTAAGGCAGATGCAGGGTGCCGATCATCCGCTGGGCGCTGCCCATGGGAAGCCTCGTGTCCGCATCTAGCGTGATGATGTACCGAATGCGTGAAAGAACAGCCGAGTCCCCGACTACAAATTCATAAGTCGTGTCTTTGCTCCCTTTGATCAATTCGACAAATTCCACCAATTTGCCACGCTTGCGCTCCCAACCCATCCACACCCCTTCGCTGGGGTTCCATAACCTGTGTCGCTGAAAGAGGTGGAAGGTTGTCCCACCCTGGCGGGAATACATTCTATTTAACTCCTCAATGCTTGCGCGTGCAGCCTCGAGAATCTGGGAATCTTCCGGAAGACTTTCTGCGTGGGCGTCGACGAAATCTCCCAGAAGGGCGAAATGGATATTCGGGTCACGGTTCGCCAAGTAATGCAGTTCAAGCCGATCCGCTAATTCCTTCACTTCTTCGACTGACGACCAGATTACCGGAATGACGACCATAGTGGCAGCTTCATCCGGAATTCCATGCGAGAAATCATATCTCAAGAGCGGCCGGGGAGGCCTTGTGGACTCTATAAGCCAGTGTAGCGCTGTGACGGCCCACTCACTCGCTGGAAACACTAGTGCGAGCAGAATCATCACCCACTGTGCAGGTGTGTAGCTGACACCGCCACCGATCCACGCAGAGAATCCGAGAAGGGCGAACACGAACAATCCAGCCAGCAGGGTGAAATACGCCCCAGTGGCGCGTCGCAGTATACCTATTTCCGGCAAAAGCCGGGGCCTGCTGCACATTTTCAGCGTACGCCGCAACTTCCTGACGCCAGCCGGCTCGAGTAAGTAGTAAGCTACAAACGTCTGACGCGGCAGTCCAGCTGGGGCTGTCGGATTGGAAACAGCCGCATCCCTCCTCAGTTCATGTGTTCGATCCTCTGCTCCATTCTCCGCAGTACCTTTGTCGATCTGCCCACGCTCCGCACACGCTTGTTCGTATTCCTCCGCCGCAAGTTCCACGGCATGCTTCGCAACCAAATTTTCCGGTACGTGCAAACAGCGGGCCAATTCCTCTACTCGTTTTCGCAGCGAATCGCGACTGAAAAAATCGAGGAGCGGATAGACACCTGTGCTTTCCTGGCGCAGAGTGCGCTCGACCAAGCAAATCTGCTCAAAAGGTTCGCGCCAGTCCCAGCGAGAGATTTTGCGCAGACTGCTGATAATGTTTCCTGTTTCCGCTTGATAGGCGGCCTGAAGCTGAACCTCGTATGAGACGATTCGATCGAGGCTGTCAGGACCATTTTCCAACTTGCACAACAACCATTCGCGCACCGTTGCGGAATCGTCCGCCCACTCGCGCAGATGACTCACTAAGTGGACGATCAACGGACCGGAGAGCGGAATATCTTGCCCCGCGTCTTCCAAGGCAGACCGGAGTGCATCCGGATTTAACTTCGACGGTTCTATTTGAGCCAGCATCCGTTCGACCAGCGTACACACCTCTCGGCGTTCGCGAACGAGTTCCATGACTTCGGCTAGGCGCCGGATCAAACCAACACGCAGGATCAGCGGGATCGACCACGCCTCGGCAATTGTCAAAACGGATACTTCCTGGTAAAAATTTATGTAGGAAACGAATGAATCCTCGTTCAGGATGCCGTCCGCATGCTCGAGATAATCGGCACAAAGAGACAAAACGCGTGGCTCGCCGCTCTTGCGCAGGCGTGGCAAACACCGTAGAAAGGCGTCGGAGAGTTGGTGACGTATGACTAACGCCTGTTCCTCGATGAACTCAATGTGGTCAAGCAGCCATTCTTCCGCGGGCTGTGAACAACTTGCACGCCCGTCTTGCAGAGAGCGTACGAAAGCCCGCAATCTCTCGATATCCGCATTGAACTGCCGCCACAGGCGCCTCGTCGGCCTCCGTCTAACGGACGAATCGTGTTTTAGAGCAAGTTCGTGCGCTTTTTGTCGAAGTTGTTCAGTATTGATCATAGGTCCTCCCACAGAAAGTCAGTAGTTGAAAAGTGTTCAGGCAGAATTCACTGCCCAATGCTACGAAGAAATCCGCAAACTAATTATTCCCATTTTGGTTGAGTGTTATTAAATACGTTTTTGTGCCTGTGAAGGGGAGGACAAAAAGTAGTGCGGTGGCGTCGGCAGTTTGAATGACCACAAAACGGCCATAACGCTACTACTAGTCGTTAGGTTCGGACAAGATTGCCATTTTCATGTTAGTCTCCCTCTCTAGAAAGCGATAGAAGCATCTGGTCTAATTCGTGGCAAACGACACTCATTGTTCTTCAACCCATTCCCGTTTTATCGTTGCGTAACTGGTCCAAGAGCCTCATTTTGGAAATAATCGCCCCCCCTTTTTTATTAACCAACTTCTGAGCGCCTGCGGCGTGCGTATCGAAAAAGAAAAGGGGATCATCCCTTTGCATTTGTGGCAAAGGGATGATCCCACATGATTACAGGGTATTTTTTGTTCCACACTTACCCCAATTCAATCAACAAATCGCCCGTTTCAATCGCATCGCCAGATTTAACATGGATCTCCTTAACTTCCGCATCAAAGGGGGCTTGAATCGTTGTTTCCATTTTCATCGCCTCGGTTACAACGAGGTGTTCCCCTTTCTTCACCTTATCCCCCGGTTCAACCAATATTTTCAGAACATGCCCGGGCATGGTTGCTCCGACTTGCCCTGCTTCATCCGGATTTGCTTTGCGGCGCACCTCTACCGTGGTTTTGGCCGACAGGTCGCGAATGTTTACTTCCCGTGGTTGGCCATTCAATTCATAGTAAACGGTTCTCGTCCCGTCCGCAGCCAAGGGACCCACAGTAATCAGTTTGACGATCAAGGTTTTTCCTTTTTCGATTTCCACCTTAATCTCTTCGCCAAAGCGGAGCCCGTAGAAGAATGTAGGCGTATCGAGCACAGATACGTTGCCGAATTCATTCGTCTTTTTCTCCCTGTCCAAGAAAACTTTCGGATACATGATATAGCTCATGATATCGTACTCATCGACTTGCCGTCCTGTCTTCTCTTCCAACTCGATACGTACCTGCTCAACATCGATCGGTTCCAACAACTCTCCAGGACGACAAGTGAAATGGTCGCGTCCTTTCAAAATGATGTCTCGCAACTTAGTAGGGAATCCGCCCGGTGGTTGTCCAAGGTAACCTTGGAAAAATTGGACAACCGATTCCGGGAAGTCCAGACGCTCCCCTCTTTCATAAATATCTTGTTCGGTCAAATTATTTTGCACCATGTACAAAGCCATATCCCCCACGACTTTGGAGGAAGGGGTCACCTTAACAATATCGCCGAACATTTTGTTAACGATCGCATATGTTTTCTTTACTTCCTCCCACCGTTTGCCCAAACCAACAGCAATCGCCTGTTGATGTAAATTGGAATATTGGCCGCCAGGCATCTCATGGATATATACTTCAGCGGTTGGCGCTTTGATTCCACTTTCAAACCCCTCATAAAACGGACGCACATCTTCCCAGTAATCAGAAAGCTTCTGCAAGTGGTCAAGATCCAACTGGGTTTCCCGTTCCTGCCCTTGAAGTGACGCAACCAGTCCGTTTAAGCTGGGCTGAGAGGTGAAGCCGGACATCGAACTGAGCGCAGCGTCCACAATGTCAACCCCTGCCTCATACGCTTTAATTAAAGTCGCCATTTGATTGCCACTGGTGTCATGCGTATGCAAATGGATAGGCAAGCCGATTTCTTCTTTCAAGGCTTTGACCAGCTTGTAGGCGGCAAAAGGTTTCAATAAACCAGCCATATCCTTAATCGCCAACATTTGCGCCCCGGCATCTTCCAATTGCTTGGCGAGATCCACATAATATTGGAGCGAGTATTTATCCCGTGTCGCGTCCAAAATGTCGCCCGTATAGCAGATGGTCGCTTCGGCAATTTTCCCGGTTTCGCGCACCGCATCAATCGCTACCTGCATACCCTCAATCCAGTTTAGGCTGTCAAAAATACGGAAAACATCAATGCCGCTCTTTGCAGCCAATTGCACAAATTTACGGATGACGTTGTCCGGATAGTTGGTGTATCCAACCGCATTGGCCCCACGGAACAACATTTGGAACAAGATATTGGGAATTTTTTCACGAAGTAAGTGTAATCTTTCCCACGGATCTTCATTCAAAAAGCGCATGCACGTATCAAAGGTAGCCCCGCCCCACATTTCCAACGAAAACAGGTCGGAAGCCAATTTCCCGGTCGCTTCCGCGATATTTAATAAATCATAGGTGCGCATTCTGGTGGCAAACAAAGACTGATGGGCATCCCGAAACGTCGTATCCGTCACCAACAGACGGTCACTCGACTTGATCCAATCCAGCAAACCGTCGGCTCCTTGATCGTCCAAAATCTGCTTGGTTCCCCGCGGGTAGTCCTGTTCAATCGAGGTGAACGGAATGCGGGGATCATTAAACACTGGTTTCTTGCCAACCGGCAATCCTGGATAACCATTGACCACCGTTTGTCCAATGTACGTCAACAACTTGGTGCCACGGTCTTTACGTTTGGGAAATTCAAACAATTCAGGGGTGGTGTCAATAAACGAAGTGTCATATTTGCCATTCAAAAACACCGGGTGTTGAACTACGTTTTCCAAGAACGGAATGTTGGTTTTCACACCGCGAACCCGAAACTCCCTCAAGGTGCGCAACATTTTTTTCGCCGCTTGCTCATAAGTCATGGCCCATGAGGAAACTTTGACCAGCAATGAATCATAGTGGGGCGTGATCACTGCACCCGGATAAGCGTTGCCGGAGTCCAAGCGAATCCCAAATCCCCCACCCGACCGATACGCAAGCAACTTGCCTGTTTCTGGAAGGAAATTTCTAGCCGGGTCTTCAGTCGTGACGCGGCACTGAATGGCATATCCGCGCGTCGAAATCTCTTTCTGGGTGGGCACCCCCACTTCCGGATCAGTTAAAGCATAACCTTCGGCAATCCGAATCTGCGACTGAACAATGTCGATTCCCGTAATCATCTCGGTGATGGTGTGTTCCACTTGCACACGCGGGTTCACTTCAATGAAATAATACTGTTGATCGGGCGTCACAAGGAACTCCACCGTTCCGGCATTGCAATAGCCTGCTTTTTCCATCAAATTTAAAGCCGCGTTGCAAATCTTTTCCCGCAGTTCATCCGTTAAAGACAGGCTGGGAGCGACTTCCACCACTTTCTGGTGACGGCGTTGAATGGAACAATCCCTTTCAAACAAATGGACAACATGGCCATGGCGGTCTGCGAGGATTTGCACTTCAATATGCTTGGGATTCTCCAAAAATTTTTCGATATACACTGCCGCATTACCAAAAGCGGATTTAGCTTCTGAACGGGCGCGTTCCAAAGCCTCGCACAACTCTTCTTGATTGCGGACAATGCGCATTCCGCGTCCGCCGCCCCCTGCTGCGGCTTTGATGATGATCGGATAATCATGTTGCCCAACAAAATCCATCGCTTCCTCCAACGATTGGATTGGTTCAGGAGTGCCGGGAATCACGGGGAGGCCCGCTTTAACTGCCATCGCCCGCGCATCCACTTTATCGCCGAACATTTGAATGTGTTCAGGAGAAGGGCCGATAAAGACAATTCCTTCCCGTTGACAGCGCTCAGCGAACTCAGCGTTTTCCGCTAGAAATCCGTAGCCTGGGTGAATGGCGTCCACATCATGGCGCTTAGCCACTTCCAGGATGGCATCCATGTCGAGATAAGCTTCAATCGGCCCTTTTCCTTCCCCGATCAGATAAGCTTCGTCCGCCTTGAAACGATGGAGTGACAACGTGTCCTGTTCGGTGTACACTGCCACCGTGCGAATGCCCAATTCTGTACAGGCTCGAAAAATTCTTATTGCAATTTCCCCACGATTGGCTACTAACACTTTTGTAAAACGTTTTAACCTTTTCATAATGCACTCCTTTCACAACTGCAAATCTAGATAAAAGGCCTTACAATGATTATATTCTAATAAATCAACTTCTGCATATTGGTGAGCCATGCAACAGCTGTTGGCGGGAAAAGATTTGTCTTTATGGGTAGCCTGCCATGAACCATTTTCCTCACATACGATTTGAGCCTAGGGCAAAACTGGTTACTACTCCTCGGCAATATGCTACATGAGTATGTTTTCGCGAGGTCATATTTCAAGATGCTTCTGGCAATGAACAAAGAGTTGATTCACTTGTCTCTAGCGAAATTAAACTAGCAACTCGATTCCCCCATAAATTCTCTCGCTCGAAGATTATGTAAGGCGGAACGAAGAAAATATTCGGAAATGAAGCAAATTCTTCCTATTTTAGATAATTCCCCATGGAAGAGGATCACTATCCTGTAAAAAGGCTTCAGGCAAAATTGATAAAGGAGCAGGAAAATACAAGCTTATATTGATTAACAGATTTACCGGCACAATTTCCTCATCTCCAATTTGACTTCAATTATCAATATTTGGGAGTTAATACGGAATTTTTACAGGCAGTAGAGGCTTGATGACTCCCCATTGTTGATCCGTTATCTCATATCTACACATAATATTTATATTTTACTGTATTTTCCATTGTCCTCAAAATAAAAGGTGACCATTTCGGAATCGTACCACTCCACCCGTGTACGTTCTTCCGTCCGGCCACCTGTTTTGAGTCATCACATCATATCTTAGGGCGAATTGCGGTTCATTGATGCTTCGGTCATACACAAAGATGCACTCCCAAGGATTAACATTCAGACCCGCTCTTGGCCCTCGCTATCTATATAAATTGAGACTCCACACGGCTGAAGCCGTGGGATTCTTGGATAGTGAATGTCCTCAATCCATTTCTGCTTTGGACAACTTCCAAGTTCAGGGCTGTCTCATCAGCCCATCCC
>NZ_JBHTBW010000015.1:0-116563 GCF_042665195.1 Laceyella putida | reverse complement strand
GAACGCGAAATAACGATCAATCATTTCGTTATGATAAAGAGGTTGATGCAGTGGAATGCCCAGCATAATATATATTTCATTAACTTTCATACATATTATTATAAATAATAAACCCCAATTGGAAAATATTTCCTATTGGGGTTTTTATTAACAACTACAATTTCATCATTCGATTTAAAGGTTTGGTTAAAAGTATTAAAATCAAACCGAAGAAGATGGCTAAACCGCCAATTGCGCTAAAAATTTCAAAGTAACCCAAAGAGGATGTTAGAGCAGCCAATTGACCAGCTACAATGTTAGCGATACCGCTGCTTGCTAACCATACGCCCATTAACAGAGAAGCTAATTTCACTGGAGCGATACGACTTACCATGGAGAGACCGATTGGTGACAGGAACAACTCACCCAAAGTGTGGAACAGATAGGTCACAACGATGAACATCAGGTTTGCTTTAACAGCAATATGTTTTGGATCGCTACCGGTTTGCATTACAGCGAAAACCAATACAATAAAACCAAGGCCCAAGAGTACCATGCCCAGCCCCATTTTGATTGGTACAGGCCAGTCTCCACGTTTTGATTTAGAAAGTCTAACCCATAACATGGATACAAGTGGAGCAAGCAGGATAATAAATAATGGGTTGACTGACGCAAACCATGAACTTGGAATTTCCCAACCAAAAATGGTTTTATCGATAAATTGATCGGTGTAAAGAGCCATGGAGCTCCCCGCTTGTTCAAATCCAGCCCAGAAGAAGACAACAAAGCAGGTGATGATCACGATTGCCCAAGTTCTGTGTTTTTCTTGTTTGGTTAAAGGTTCGTTGATTGCTGTTTTTTTATTTTGTTTTACTTGTTGTACATTTGGCTTTTTGCCGAGGTCTCCAAGATAACGGTTGCCCAAGGCATTGAAAAGGATTTGGCCTATGACCATCCCGATTGCCGCCGCTAGGAAGCCATAGTTGTAAGCGAAATGCTCTACACCATTTGTTGTAGTTTTGAAAAGATCTTCAGCCAAGAAACCACAAATGAGTGGCGCGATTAAAGCACCTAAGTTGATTCCCATATAGAAGATGGTAAAAGCTGCATCACGTCGCTCATCTTTTTCATCATACAATTCCCCAACCAAGGTGGAGATGTTTGGTTTGAAGAAACCGTTACCGATGATGAGCAACCCTAATCCGATGAACAACGCGGTTTTGCTCTGTTGAGCGAACAACACAAAGTTACCAAGCGCCATCGTGATTCCGCCAATGGTGATTGCAAGACGTTTACCGATGAAGCGGTCAGTGAGCCATCCGCCTACGAGCGGGGTGAAGTAAACGGCTCCGGTAAAGAATCCGTAAATACTGGAAGCCACAGCTTGGCTATATCCTAATCCGCCATTGATGAACTCATAAGTTAAGTAGTAAATTAACAATCCACGCATGCCATAATAACTGAATCTTTCCCACATCTCTGTGAAAAAGAGCAGGTACAATCCAGGTGGATGTTTTTTCTTCGACGCTTTAGGCGCGCCGGCTTGATTCAGCTTCGTAGCAGTTTGCATTAGTAAACCTCCTTCAACTCACGACAGACGATAATCTTAGTATGATCATTACTGCCAATAGAATTTATCTAATCACACCTATGTAAGTTGTGACAGATTCTAATTAATGAAAAGAATGGAAAATAAATATCTGAAAAAAACAATTGCAATTACAGTTATAATTTTGTGTATGTGCTTTCCGCTGATTCCATTTAAGCTTATTCCTTGAATTGCTTGAATTTAAAGGCCAAAATACAAAGCCATTTCAATTCCCTGGCACTTTTTTATTGTGCCTGAGAAACGAATTTTGAAAAATTTTATACAAAAACAAAAAGTTTTCTTATAACGGATTTTATATGATTATGCATAGATAAGTCAACTGAAGGAAATGGAAATATACTCATTGGTATGATATTTATTGACATAAAAAAATCGAACCCCTTATCGGACGGTTCGATTGAAGTGAGAGCCAAACTTGCCAATCTTTCAAATTCAGTTGGGGCAAGGCTAATAATTGTAAGTGATTTGGTACATGGTGAAGATGGTGCTGCTGTTTTTGCTGTGGATGTAGAAGTGATAATCTCCGGCGATCATATTGGTGAATGTGACGGTATTGGCTGTTTGGGTCAAGGTTTTGGTGATGCTGCCGCCACCTTCCCTTTCCACGGTGACTTCAAACACATAGTTGATGCTGGGAGCAACGCCTGGAATCCAAAACTTGATCGTTTTGCCTGCCTCCACATGGCCACTGAACACAAGTGCCTCGCCTTCGCTGACGCTCGCCCAATTTTGGATCACGTTCATCTGCACCTTATCCCCTTACGCTAAGATGTAAATGATGCCAAGTACAGACATATTATATAATATTATTCATTTTATGAATAGTATAAGCGATGGCTACTCTTTTTTGGACACTTTGGCGTTTGGGTATCCGGCGTTTCGCACATCTTCAGCCCGTGCATTGGCGGCCTGTTCGTCATTGAATTCGCCTGCCGAGACGACATAGACGGTTCCCGCATCGCCGCTCGTTTCGTAGTAGCTTGCCTCGATTCCTTTGCTTTTTAGCGATTGCACACAATTATCGGCATTGGCTTGATCCGAAAATTGATCCACAATCACAATGTATGTAACGGGGCTGGGCTCTTGCGCCGGTGGGGGATTCCCGTTGTCGGGTTCTTCGCTACCCGGCTCTTCTTTCGAGGGCTCTTCCGATGGCGTTTTTTCCCGTTCCGGCTCGGGAACCAGTTGGTTATCGTCCTTTTCCTGTTTATCCGCATTCTTGTCCTCATGATGCGCTTGTTCCGTTGACGGTGTCATCGGTTTGGTGCTTTGCAACTGTTTATCCCCCGGTTGGGTATCCGCCGGCAGATCAGTCTGGGCCGTTTGCTGTTTTTTGGGCGCTTTCTCCCCGCTTACGTTAAAGAAGACAAAGCCCAGGATCAGGACAAGGGGAATGGTTCCCAGTAAGGCGAAGCGGAAGAATTTCCTCGGTTTGGAGCGCGCCGTTTCCACGGTGACGGCCGTTTCCGTCTGGGTTGGGCACTGATTCTCTTCAGGTGTTTCCAACGCATGGGCTGGAGCGAACAAGGCTTTTTGCAGGGCTTGTTTCAATTCTTCGGCCGATTGGTAGCGGTCTTCCGGTTTTTTCTCTAATGCCTTATAGATGATGTCACATAAAGCCGCTGGCAACGCTTGGTTCTTGTCGCGCGGATCGGGAACGGGCTCTTGCAGGTGCTTTAACGCGATCGCGACCGATTGGTCCGCATCAAAAGGAACATCACCCGTAACCAGCTCATACAACACGATTCCCAGCGAGTACAAGTCCGAGGAGTAATTAAGCTCTTGCCCGCACGCTTGCTCGGGTGAGAAATAGTGGACTGAACCCATCACCGTTCCCGTTTTGGTATACTGGGTTGCAGCGCTCAGCAAACGCGAAATCCCAAAATCCGTGATCTTGTAGGTGCCATTGGCGGTGCACATGATGTTATGCGGCTTAATGTCCCGATGGATGATCTCATGTTTATGGGCATGGGCCAAGCCGTCACAGATTTGCATCATGATGGAAATCGCTTCTTTGGCCGGCAAAGGGCCGCGCTCTTCAATCAATTTTCCGAGCGTGGGGCCTTCGATCAGTTCCATGACCATATAGTACAGATCATTTTCATTTCCGATATCAAACACATTGACAATGTTCGGATGGGAAAACTTGCCGGCCGTTTGGGCTTCACGGATGAAGCGCTGAATGGCGGGTTCGCCCTCATGAAGTTTTTGGTTCATGACTTTAATCGCTACATGGCGGTTGAGGAGATGATCCTTGGCCTTGTAAACGACCGCCATCCCGCCTTCACCCAAGGGATGGAGAATCTCATACCTCCCACCTAGTTGCTTTCCTTCCACTGTTATCACCTTTCCGGGATGAAGTAGTGCCGTCCCTTTTGTTGTATGTAAAGCACAAACATATCTAGAAAAGGTATCATCACAAGTAGTAAAATTAGACAAGTTTATTATACATAAATGACAAAGAAAAGATAGAATTATAAAAGCATATTCAACAAATAGTCAAGTGGTATTTGTTGGGGACGGGAATGGTTTATTCCTGGGTTATGGATTAGTCGTCTATCGGATTAGATATTTTATTTTCGCGCAAATGAAAATATTTCCTGCATCCTTTTGAGATTTTTGGCGGAGTTTGTGATAGTTGGGCGAATGAGGGGAGATCGATCAGAACACCGGGCAACTGCTCATATTTGTTGAATCGTGGCTGTTAAAGGCGGCAGAACTGCATCGATGGGAGAAACGGCAGTATGCCGAATGGTTGCTTGAGGGGAACCTGACTGGTCAGCAGGATGAGGGAGCCCGATTATTGCGGGAACTGTGCGATCATGGTGTCCTATCCTTTAACCATTTCATTTCATCAGTCCTTTCCTGGAAACATCATGCCTTGATTCATTATAAAATGACAAGATTGAATCTTGTCAGGGTAATGACAAAGCCTAGAGGAGGAAGATTTTTGCCTGTACCCTGTGGGTGAAAGCGGAGTGACTGGGAGCTACTTCCTGTGAGAGCGACCAAGGAACGCAGACTCAAAAATCGACTCCTGGGCCACTTTGTCAGCAAGCTCACAAGATTGAATCTTGTTCATGTTTCTCGCGTATTTCTTTGCTTATAGCAGAAAAGCCGAAATGGACAAAGTGTCTGCCCTTTCGGCTTGTTTCATGGATGGTGTTCAATCAATCAGTTTCAATCCGTTTTGAATCAAAGAAGCCAGCTCAGGTTTGGTTTGTTGCAAGGTGTCCAACTGTTCCTTCAATCGGGCGGCCCATTGCTCCCGCTGATGTTTGGCGGTGATTTCCAGCATCTCCAACCGCAACAGCCAATCATCGGGATAATGGTCATCCAACATTTCCATGATGCAGTGCAATGAGTCGACACTCCGCTCCCCTTCGCGCACTTCGCGCACCGCTTGATAGAGATGGTCCAACGTGGACAGCGTGGGAGTGATTTCTTCTTCGGTGACGGCCGCACTCACTTCATCGGCAAAATAAGTTTCCGGATCGGCCGCACCCGCATAAACGGACGGGATGCGGGACCCGATAGCCAAATCGTATGTTCCCCAGTCGGGATGGAACAGGACCCGATCGCCATAAGTGACTGAACATTGTTCAAACGACAGCAGGATCAGCCGCTGGTCTTGGAAGACGGCATCGGTTAGTTTCCCCTTGAGCTTGATGCCGCTGGTGTAGTGAAGTTCCACGTCGGCGCCCGGCGGCCAGCCGCTCTCGGCCCATCGAGCGGCAGTCATCTCTTCCAGCGGGCAAACGAGGTTCCGCACTTCACCGATGGGAGCGCCAAACCCGTCACGGTGCGTCTCTTTTCCATGGCCAGGGAGGGTGCGCCCGCCATAGCTAAGCGCCGTTGGCCCAGTTGTGCGCAAGTAAATGGCTTCTCCCTGTTCATCATGGACCAACTCGGCAAAGACGCCACTCACCTGTAAGCCGGAACTAAACTCAGCTGTGGCCAGATGGGCGGAACGCACCGCCTTTTGCAAGCTGGTTGTCCCCCCGACGCGAAAAGCCATTCGGTCGGCAAAGCGTTCAACCGCCTCGATCAATTCATCAAAGTCTCGGCAGACAAACAGCTGTGGCTGTGGTTTGGTGACATCGTAATCCGTTTGGATGCAAGTCTCCAGATCAAACGGCAACTTGGTTACTTCCGGCGCCAGACAAGACTGCCCTTCGCCAATGGAAGACAAGAGTCCGGCCCCGTAGATGGTTGGTCGCTCCAGGTCACCAATCAAACCATATTCGACGGTCCACCAATAGAGGCGTCCGATTTGTGTTGCCTCGGACACTTCCGTTGATTGGGCGATTTTCTCCCGCAATTCCCGTTCGGCGTCTTCGATCATCGCCGGTGTGGAATGGGGGTCTTCCATGACAATCGTCAATCTGCGCGTCGCTTCAAATACTTCATGTTCTTCCCGCGTCGCCAGCGCTTTGGCACCGATTTGCCCGAATCGTTTCACATAAGTGGCGTACTTTTCATCAGACAGGATCGGCGCATGACCCGCCGCTTCGTGGATAATGTCGGGGGCGGGCGTATACAGGATATGTTCCAATGTGCGGATTTCCGTGGCGATCGGCAAGAGTCCGCGCGCTTGGAAATCAAAGAAAGCGACGCCTGGAATCAAACCGTCAATGGGAACGGCGCCCCAGCCAAAGGGTTTCAAGCAAGCGTCCATCTCCTCAACGCGGGGGATGCGCTCAATGTTGATGCCGGTTTTATTTAATCCACTTGTATAGGCTTCATGGGCTGTATGCTGAAAAAAACGGTGATTCTGTCTCATCACATAGCGCCAAACAGCCTGATTGATCGGGGTATAACGTTGATAATGCTGTTTGGACACATAAGGTTGCAAATGAGCAGGTATGTTCATGTGGTTTCCTCTCCCCAACTTGCTTTAACGCTAAAAAGCGTATAAGCTAAAAAGTGCTAAAGTAATTATAGGGAAGTGGTATGTTTTTGTCAATGAACGGTTAACATGGCGACAGCCCAGTTCCTCCTGATTGGGAGGGAACTGGGCTGTCGATGGAATGAAATTTATTTTAATGATCAAAGTGGCCCCGGAGTCGATTTTTGAGTCTGCGTTCCATGGTCGCTCAATCAGGAAGGAGCTCCGTTATCGTACTTCGGCGCGGGCCTGTCCTCGTGAGCTTGAGGGCAAAGTCACTGTCGTTCTTAGGGTTGCCCGCTTTCCTCCTCCGTTCGGCACTCCGCTTGATTTAAAGCTCCCAGTCACTCCGCTTTCACCCACAGGGTACAGGCAAAAATCTTCCTCCAATAGGCTTTGTCATTATCCTGTTATTTTAATTCGCTTTTAACGACATGCCAAGTGGCCGGGTCTTCGGCGCCGAGATACCAATTGGAGATGCCGCCAATATCGGCGTGTTTGGTTTTGATCATTTCGATCTTCTTCTTCCAGCTGGTTGCGTCTTGGAAGTAAGTTTTGAAAGGTTCACCTTTGTCGTTGTTGTAAGTGAAATAAGGTTCACCGTTTTCATCGCGTTTAATCTGGGTCACATTGTATTTCTTGATCAGGTTTTGTGCGGTGGCGTACGTCACCGTATAACGTTGGCCTGTATTCAAATTCCATTCATAGCTATATGAAGGCAAACCGATGAACAACTTTTTGGCGGGCATTTGTTTTTTTCCGAATTGGATGATTTGATCCAGCCAATTCACTGGCGCACCGGGTCCCGGTGAGGCCATGCTGTAGTTGTAGGCCATCACTTTGAATTCGTCAACGGCTTGTCCGAGCCGCTTCCAATCTTGGGCCAGGTTACCGTCCCAATTGCCCGGTTCGGAGAATTTTACATAAGCGCATATGGATAACTTTTTGTTGTGTTTATGCAGCTTGGCGGAGAGCTCTTCCATAAACAAGGAGAAATTGTCACGATCTTTGCCATAGATGACTTCAAAATTGATATCTAAGCCATCAAATTTGTTCGTTATCGCAAATTGAACCAATGTATCGGTTAATTTGCTGCGGGCCGCTGGTGTGGAGATCTGTTCATGTAAACGGTTTGCCCCTTCGTTGAAGTTGGACCAGCCCCCGGCATTGGTGATAGTGGCATTGATTTGCACGCCTTTTTGACGGGCGGCGGTCAACACTTCTTGGCTGACTGGTTTGGCGTATTGCATTAAGCCGACTGTGCCGTCTTCTTTCAATTCATAATAGAACAAATCAATCTTTTTGATCGGCTGTTGCGCCACTGCCGTCTGTGCCGCTTTGCCACCCCAGAATGGATACCAAGCGGTCACCTGCAAGCCTTGCTCTTTCACTTCACCAGGTTCGGTCGGGTTGGTTGGCTTTTCGGCCGGTGGTTGAGTTGGTGGCTTATTCGGTTGTGGTTGAGTTGGTGGCTTATTCGGTTGTGGTTGAGGCTGGGCGGGCTTTTCCGTCGGCTTCGTTGTCGGTTGAGTTGACTTATCCGGCAAGGGTGCTGGTAATGGGACAGGCTTGACGGCTGGTGGCTTTTCCGTCGGCTTCGCTGGTTGTGGTGTCGGTTGGGGCTGTTCGCCCGGTTTCACTTGACCTGCTGGAGCGGTAGGCGCTGGTTTTGTGCCGTTCCCTGTTTGGGTGCTGTCATGTGTGCCTTCGCTCCCACTTGGCGCGGTTGGGGTTGGACGGGTGTTTCGATTCGCGTTATTCGGTACATTGTTGTGAGCGACAAGGATTTTTTGGATCTGGCGTTGGACTTGTTTCTTTTCCGCTGGTGTGTTCGTATGGGTTACATCAGCCTCTTCGGCCAGTTCAACATTCGTGTCGTCGTTGTAATCTTCAGTAGATTCTTCAATCTTGGCGACTGGGGCCTGGGTTGTCTTTGCTGCCGTCTTTTCGCTCTCGGCGTTGGCGAAATAGAAAATTCCGCCTCCGATCAACGCTAAGGCTCCAATGGCACCTGCGATAATGGCGATTTTTTTTGTTTGATTGGTCACCATAAATTTTTTCCTTTCCGTTTAAGGTGCAGAATGTTTTCTTGATTTCGAACTCTTGTCCTGCCATAAGAAAAGCGGGTTATCTCCATGAAAAAGCCTATGTGCATATTGATATATTAGATGTTTTAAAAGAACTTGGAAAGCGGCATTTTGGACATTTCCCATACATTTCACAATTCGGTCTTTGCCGTTGATGGGAATAAGAGCGAAAAGACGGAGAGCCGCTTGGCGCTTTGGTGTGCAAAGAGTCTTAGCGCTTCTTTTAAGACTGCGGAAGTCGTGTCGACGAGGTGCAGGCGACTTGGTTGCCGGATGTCGCCTGTCAAGGGGCTAAGGAGTGCGGAAACGATTTATTTGACATGTTCTATAATGTGGGTAATAAGACTATCTTATTTCTAGTACCTTATGTTTTAATTGTATGATAGAGGGGAAAATACCTCTGGATATGCTTGTGAAATGGGGGAGATCGCATGGCAAAACATTTGGCAGATGCAACGGTATTACATAATGGCGTGAAGATGCCGTGGTTGGGATTGGGCGTATGGCAAGTTAAAGAGGGTCAAGAAGTGGAAAACGCGGTGAAGGCAGCGATTCAAGCCGGATACCGCAGCATCGACACCGCCGCGGTATACAAAAACGAGGAAGGGGTGGGCGCAGCCATCAAAGCGGCAGGTGTGCCACGGGAAGAGTTGTTTGTCACCACCAAAGTGTGGAATGCCGACCAAGGATACGAGTCCACCCTCAAGGCATTTGAAGAAAGCCGTACCAAACTGGGTTTAGAATATATTGACCTCTATTTGATTCATTGGCCTGTGAAAGGGAAGTACAAAGAAACATGGAAAGCGTTGGAGAAGCTCTATAAAGACGGCAAGGTGCGGGCGATTGGGGTAAGCAACTTCCAAATTCACCATCTGCAAGACCTGCTGACTGACAGTGAAGTGAAGCCCATGGTAAACCAAGTTGAGTTCCATCCGTACTTGGCGCAAAAAGAACTCCTCTCCTTCTGCAAACAAGAAGGCATTCAGTTGGAAGCATGGAGCCCGTTAATGCAGGGCGAAGTGGTCAATGTCCCGCTTCTGCAGGAATTGGCGGAGAAATACGGCAAAACCCCAGCCCAGATCGTCTTGCGTTGGGACCTGCAACACGGGGTGGTCACGATTCCAAAATCGGTCAAAGCGCATCGCATTCAAGAAAACGCCGATGTGTTTGATTTTGAGTTGAGCCAAGAAGACATGGCGCGCATCGACGCGTTGGATAAGCACCATCGCTTCGGTCCGGATCCCGACAACTTCGATTTTTAAAACCAGACACATCCCCCAAACCGGGGGATTTTTTTATCAT
This sequence comes from Laceyella putida, assembly GCF_042665195.1. NCBI lineage: Bacteria > Bacillati > Bacillota > Bacilli > Caryophanales > Thermoactinomycetaceae > Laceyella > Laceyella putida. The sequence continues at coordinate 106,698 of NZ_JBHTBW010000015.1, read as the reverse complement.
CGAACTCCGCCAAGCGGAGTCCAGTCTTTCTAAGCTCACAAAAAACAATCGCTAAGAAAGGCTGGGAACATGGTAGACCGACTAAAAATGCAAATGGAAAGGAATCCCATCATGCTGTTCGACGCCCATATTCACCTCGAAAAATACACAGACGACGAGATTGCCGACATGTGCGCTGATCCCGCCCTCATCGGCATGATCGCCGTGTCGATGGACTTTGCTTCCTCACAGCGGACCTTGGAACTAAAACGGCGTTATCCTGATAAAGTATACGCAGCTTGCGGGTTTCACCCAGAACAGCCTCCCCAGGCGCCGGATGAGCTGATCGCTTGGATTGAAACGCATCAGCGGGAGATCGATGCCATCGGGGAAATTGGCCTGCCGTATTACTTGCGGCGGAAGCGGATCGCAGAGGGAAGCGAGTGGGAGGAAGCCCCTTACTTGGAGCTCTTGGACCAATGGCTGCAACTGGCCAGCCGTTTGCAGAAGCCTGTCATTCTGCATGGGGTCAGTGAAGATGTCCGCACGATATTGGCCCATCTCGACCGGCATCCACTCTCCCGTGTCCATTTCCATTGGCTCAAGACGGACTCGGCGACACTTCGCCAGCTGGCGGAGCGGGAAATCTATGTTTCATTCACGCCTGATCTGCTATATAAGGAAGAAACCCGAAAAATAGCGGCAACCTATCCCCGTCACCTCATCATGTTGGAAACGGATGGCCCCTGGCCGCACGAAGGACCTTGGAGAGGGCAACGCACCCATCCCCTGATGATCGAACGAACGCTGCGGGAGTTGGCAAAACTGCGTGGGGAAGAGGCCTCATCACTAAGGCAGCAGATCATCGACAATACATGGCGGTTTATCGGGTGAGTGGCGGAAGGGCTGGTGCGGGTGCGTTTTCTCGCTCACCTTCCATACAAATGAATGATTATTGCTAAAAATAGAATCATTGGTTTATAATATTTTTCGAGTACCTTCTCCTTCCTCCTATTTGATAACAAGCGGCTTGAAACGAGAAGACCCCCTGGCGTGCCCAATGGTGAGTGGGTGCGCCGGGGGTTCTTGTTTCATTGTGCGGCGGCATGCTCTGTTCGCTTCAACCGAGATAGCGCCTCCGCATAGTTGTTCCGCACAATTCCCGCTTCCGTAATGATGGCGGTGATATAGCGATGTGGTGTCACATCAAAGGCCGGGTTGAACACCTTGGTGCCCGCGGGGGCAATGGGTTGGCCTTGGAAATGGGTGATTTCTTCCGGAGCCCGTTCTTCGATCGGGATCTCATCTCCCGTGGCGGTGGACAAGTCGACCGTCGACAGCGGAGCGGCGACATAGAACGGAATATTGAATTCCTTTGCCAGAACAGCCAAGCCAAACGTGCCGATTTTGTTGGCGGTATCCCCATTGGCCGCGACACGGTCACAACCGACGATGACAGCGGCGATCTTTTTGGTGGCCATCGTATAGGCCGCCATGCTGTCACTGATCAAGGTGACGTCCACCCCCGCTTGTTGCAATTCCCATGTGGTCAGGCGGCCCCCTTGCAGGAGTGGGCGTGTTTCACAGGCATAAGCGGACAGGCCGATGCCGCGTTCCTTTGCCAGATGGAGCGGGGCCAGAGCCGTGCCATAGCGAGCGGTGGCAATCGCTCCGGCATTGCAGATGGTGAGGATGGCATCACCGTCCGCCAGTAAGGATAAGGCGTGTTCACCAATGCTTTTGCAGACGGCTTCATCTTCCGCCTGAATGGCCAGCGCCTCCGTTTCAATCAGGCGTTTGGCTTCTTCCACGCCGGTTGCCGTTGTCGCTTTGGACATGACGCGATCCAATGCCCAAAAGAGATTAACCGCGGTGGGCCGGGATGAAGCGAGATAGTCCCGTTCCCGCTCAAGCGATTCCAAAAAGGCGGGCAAGGTGGAAAGCCGAGAACGATTGGCCCAGACGGCGAGGGCAAAGGCGGCGGCCATGCCGATGGCGGGGGCTCCCCGTACCTTTAACGCCCGAATGCATTCCCACACCTCGGCAGTCGTCGCGCAGCGCACATAGGCCGTTTCATGAGGCAGAAGTTGCTGATCCAATATCAGCACATGATCCTTTTTATACTCGATCGATCTAAGCATGGGCGACACCCCTGATCGTTTCCAGAAACCGGGAAATCCTCGTCAGTTGTTTGCGCTCTCTCACCAGCGTGCTTCCCAATGCGAGAGCTTTTTCCTTTAATTTCAACTGCAATGCTTGGTCTTCAATCGAATCGAGATCGGCGACATGGGCCAAGCCGATCGTTCGGCGGATCACTTCACAGCCTGCGAACCCGATTGCATCTTCAAGCACTTGGGCAAAGAAATCCTCTTCCACCCCGGCCACTTGCATGTAGGCCTCTTGCCCTTTGCTGTGCCACAGTTGGCTGAACTGCTCGGTGAAATGGGTCCAGGTATCTTCAATCACATTGAGCAGATACGCTTGGAACTGTTGCCGTTTATGCTGGTCTTTGCTGTGATGGAAGTGGGAGAGATAACTGAGCGCGAGATTGGCGAAGAATTGCCCGATGTCAAAGCCGATTGGACCATAATAAGCGAATTCCGGGTCAATCACTTTGGTTGAATCAGTCGTGACGAAAATGCTGCCAGTATGCAAGTCCCCATGCAGCAAGGCTTCCGCGCGCGTCAGGAAGGCATGCTTCAACTTGGCCGTTTCCCGCTTCAACGTTTGATCGTTCCACAGTCTCTCGACAGAGGATTTCAATTCTTCAGGGAAATCATTCGTATCATGATTGAAGAAAGGGTCTGTAAATACCAGGTCTTCTGTGATTTTGCAAAGTTCAGGATTGATAAACGCCTTCACTTGCTCCTTTTTGACAAAGGGATGAAGGAAAAAGTCACTGGTATGAAACAAGGTTTGCGCGAGGAATGTGGCGATGTGTTCCGCCAACTTGGGGTAGACTTCCCCTTGGATCAAGCCTTTGCGCAGAATGAGATGGTCGGAGAGATCTTCCATGACCGTGCAGGCCAATTGCCTGTCTGTATGATACACTTTGGGAACGAGTGCGGGGACATATTCTCCCGCTTTGATGAGCGCCTCACTCTCGATCCGCGCGCGGTCCAAGGTGAGTGGCCAGCTTTCGCCAACAACTTTGGCATAAGGAAGGGCTTGTTTGACGATCAGCGACTTGCCCGTGGCGGGTTCAACCAGATGGAAGACATAGTTTAAGTTCCCATCTCCGATTTCTTTTATCTCCAATTGGTTCACATCATCGAAGTGATTTAATGGCGCAACGACTTGAACCACTGTTTCCGTTGTCAATGCTTCATACGGTTTTTTTGTTTGCAGGCTCACTGGAAGTCCTCCTTCAGGGCATATAAAAAGAGCCTCTTCCTGTCAGAGGCTCGGATCATACGCTCCAAACCTCTTATCTCGCAAAATCATCGTTTTGCTGGAATTAGCACCGTGCCTTGCGTGGTTTGCACCACGGCTCCTCTTGTGTTGACGAGGTGCCCCATCTCGCGATGGTATTACGGTCGGTTGCTGGGCTTCATCGGGCCATTTCCCTCCACCTGCTCTGGATAAGAGACTACTTCCATATGCCGTTGTCTTAAGATTGTTAATGGAATAATACACTTTTGTGTAGAAGATTGTCAACAGAATAAATTGATTGCCTGTGGTGGTTCGGCTTAATACAAATCCGGACGACGATCCGTGAAGATGGGGATTTGTTTGCGGATGTGGGTCACTTGATCCAGGTCGATCTCCGCAAACAAGGTTTGTTCGTCCGCCCCCGCTTCAACCACGATCTCCCCCCAGGGATCGACGATGAGCGAGTGGCCGGCAAAGGTGTTGTTGGGATCGCTGCCCACCCGGTTGCATGCGACGACATAGCATTGATTTTCGATGGCCCTGGTGATGAGCAGATTACGCCAGTGGGAGAGTCGCGGCATCGGCCATTCCGCGACGACGAACAACACGTGCGCACCGGCGACAACATGTTTCCTGATCCATTCGGGGAAACGGATATCGTAGCAGATGACCCCAGCGCAAGGGATGCCAGCCAGCTCAAAGGAACCCATGCGTTCCCCGGGCTGGAGGTATTTCTCCTCGTCCATCAGGCGAAAAAGGTGCACCTTCCGGTATTCGCCCACTTGCTCACCATGGCTGTTAAAGGCGAGCAACGTATTCCATGTGCCGGCGGCATTCCGCTCGGCGACCGAACCGGCGATGATATGGACGCCGTATTGTCGGGCTAGCTTTGCCATGAAGGCTTTCACTGTTGCCGCGTCGGAATCGGCGATCTCATCCAGGCGCGGCAAGTCGTAGCCCGTGGTCCATAATTCTGGCAGGACAATTACATCTGGATTATTCGTGGCCGCGTCGGCAATTTTCCGTTCGACCATGGCCATATTGCTTTCCGGTTGCCCGAAGGCGATATCCATTTGAATCACAGCGCATTTTAATCGCATAGGAGAAACATCCTCCCAAAAAAGACTTTGACAGATTCTCCTCAACGATATAACATAAACCATTAGAATTTCAAGAACATTTACGAGAGAGTGGATGTGAGGAATCTTGAAAAGGTTTCAACGCGCGGAAGCGCTGAATCGCCTTCCTGAACAGTTTTTCGCCCGATTGGTCGCCAAGGTGGGCCGGTTGCAGGCGCAAGGACATGATGTGATCAATTTAGGCCAAGGGAATCCGGATTTGCCCACTCCTTCGCATATAGTAGAGGCGTTAAAACAAGCTGCGGATGAACCCCAACACCATCGATATTCGCCGTTTCGCGGGCATGATTTCCTCAAAGAGGCGGTCGCCCAGTTTTACAAGCGGGAATATGGGGTGGAACTCAATCCCCGGACGGAAGTAGCGGTACTGTTTGGCGGCAAAGTCGGATTGGTTGAGATTGCTCAGTGCTACCTCAATCCGGGCGATGTCGCGCTGGTGCCCGACCCTGGGTATCCTGACTACTGGTCAGGGATCGCCATGGCCGATGCGGAGATGGCCTTGATGCCGTTATTGGCGGAAAACCGGTTTTTACCGGATTTGGACGCAATCGACGCCGAGACATGGGACAAAGCGAAATTAATGTTTCTCAATTATCCCAACAACCCGACCGGCGCCGTCGCCGATGCGGACTTCTTTGTCCAGGTGGTGCGGAAGGCAGGCGAGCGGGATGTGTTGGTTGTTCATGACTTCGCTTATGCCGCCATCGGTTTCGATGGATTGAAACCGCGAAGTTTCTTGGAGACGCCAGGGGCCAAAGAGGTGGGAATTGAGATTTACACGTTGAGCAAAACGTACAATATGGCGGGTTGGCGCGTCGGCTTTGCGGTGGGCAATGAAGAAGTGATTGAAAGCATAAATTTGCTACAAGATCATTTTTACGTCAGTTTGTTTGGCGCCATCCAACAGGCCGCCGCGACCGCGCTTTTAAGTCCGCAAGATTGTGTGCGTGAGCTGGTGGCCACGTATGAGCGGCGTCGCAATGTGTTTATCGACCGGTTGCGAGGGCATGGATGGCAAGCGGAGAAGCCCGCGGGTTCTTTTTTCTGCTGGTTGCCGGTGCCACAAGGGCATACCTCGGAGTCGTTTGCCGACCTCCTGTTGGAGCAGGCGCATGTGGCGGTGGCGCCGGGGCTTGGATTTGGGCAAGCGGGAGATGCTTATGTCCGGGTTGGCATGCTGACCAGCGAAGAGCGTCTGATCGAGGCGGCTGACCGGATGGCCAAGTGCCTATTCGTGAAAAACCCATTGACATAGTAGAGATTATATGACATAATGACAAGGAAAATTGAAAATTGAAACGGAATTATATGTTTTCTCTCATCAAGAGCAGGCGGAGGGACGAGCCCGATGAAGCCCAGCAACCGACCGTTCAACCCATCAGGTGATGGGACGCCTTTGGAGACAAAGGGGCATGGTGCAAACCATTGGCGGCACGGTGCTAATTCTTGCAGCGAATCAGCTGAGAGATGGGAGGAAGTGGAGTCTGTTGATCATCCCCTTCCTCGCGAAGGGGTTTTTTATTGTAAGGAGTTGAGCGTATGGGCCAAGTCGTGGCGACTTATCTCGTGCATGAGGCGAAGGCGGACCTGAATAAAAAAGCGGAGGGCATTGCGCTGGGGCTTACCGTTGGTTCCTGGACCAATCTGCCGGCGATAGAACAAGCCCAATTGGAGCGGCATAAAGGGGAAGTGGTGGAAGTGATCCCTCTTCCCGATGAGGAGCGCACCAATCGTTATCTCGGCGGCGAGCGTACCAGGGGCTTGATTAAAATCGCTTATCCCGCGGCCAACTTCTCGCCGGATTTGCCTGCCATTCTCACAACCGTGTTTGGCAAGCTTTCTCTCGACGGCGAGATCAAACTGGTGGATCTTGACTTATCCCCCGAGCTGTTAAAGGCTTTTCCGGGACCGCAATACGGAATCAAAGGAATCAGGGAGGCCTTGGGCGTGGCTGATCGGCCCCTGGTGATGAGCATTTTCAAGGCGATGTTGGGGCGAGACCTGTCCTACTTTCAAGATCAGTTGCGCGCTCAGGCGTTGGGTGGCATCGACTTGGTCAAAGATGATGAGATCTTGTTTGACAATCCCTTGACCCCCTTTGCCGAACGGATTCGGGCAGCCAAAGAAGTGCTGCGCGAGACGGAAGCGGAAACGGGACACAAGACGCTGTATGCCGTCAATCTGACGGGGCGCACTTCCGAGCTGAAAGAAAAGGCGAAACGGGCGGTCGATTTAGGAGCCAACGCCTTGTTGTTCAATGTGTTTGCGTATGGGCTGGATGTATTGCAAGAACTGGCTGAAGATACGGATATTTCCGTGCCGATCATGGCTCATCCCGCTGTCTCCGGCGCATTCAGCTCCTCCGCGCTGTATGGGTTGGACCGGGCGCTGCTCTTAGGCAAGTTATTGCGTTTGGCGGGGGCGGACTTCGTCTTGTTCCCATCCCCTTATGGCAGTGTCGCCATCCCCAAACAAGACGCCTTGGGAATCCATGCTCACTTGGTGAGTGGGTGGGCCGGTCTTCGCCCCGCGTTTCCCGTTCCCTCCGCAGGGATTCATCCTGGGCTGGTGCCCGTGCTAATGGATGATTTCGGCAATGATTGCGTCATTAACGCGGGTGGCGGAGTGCACGGTCATCCGGACGGCGCCGTTGGCGGCGGACGGGCTTTTCGCCAAGCGATCGAAGTCGTGTTGGCGGGTGGGGATCCGACAGCAGTGGGTGCGTCCCATCCTGAGTTGGCCAAAGCGCTTTCGCTTTGGGGTGGGGGGGTGCGGCCATGAGCAAACAACCGATTCTGTTCTGCGATTTCGATGGCACCATCACGGATACGGACAATATCATCGCGATCATGAAGAAATTTGCCCCTCCGGCGTGGGAAGCGATCAAAGAGAATGTGTTGGCCCAGCGCCAATCGATCCGTTCGGGTGTGGGGCAGATGTTTGCCATGTTGCCCGTTGCCCTGAAGGAGGAGATCATTCAGTTCGTGCTGGAACATGCGCGCATACGCCCCGGTTTCGCTGAGTTTGTGCAATTTGCCAAAGCTCGGGAAATCCCGCTGTACATCGTGAGCGGGGGAATTGACTTTTTTGTCTATCCCATGCTGGATGGCTATGTGGACCGGGAGAGCATCTACTGCAACGGCAGTGACTTCAGCGGGGAAACGATCCGCATCCTGTGGCCCTACGGGTGTGATGAGACTTGTCAAAACGATTGCGGCTTGTGCAAACCCGCGATTTTGAAACAGTTTCCGAGGGATCTGTACCACCGGATCGTCATTGGTGATTCAATCACCGATCTGGCCGCAGCGAAACAGGCGGACCAAGTGTTTGCCCGCGATTTCCTCGTAAAGAAATGCGAAGAGTTGGGCATCGCTTACACGCCGTTTACCACCTTTCATGACATCCTTTCATCTCTTCAGCACAAGGGGGTTGTGGCATGAGCATTGTGGCGCGGAAGTGGCATGAGTTGGCGGAGATCAAAGATGAGCTGGCCAGCCGGGACTTGTTTCCCGGAACCAGCGGCAACCTGTCCATTAAGGTGTGCGACGATCCCCTGACATTATTGGTCAGCGCCAGCGGCAAGGATAAACGCAAACGGACGCTGGAAGACTTTCTCCTTGTCGATGGAGAGGGGAGAGCCGTTGAAGCCACCGCGTTAAAGCCGTCCGCGGAAACGGGCATTCATGTGGAGGTGTACCGCAAGACGGACGCCGGTTGCTGTTTGCATGTGCATACGGTGGACAACAATGTGGTGTCGGAATTGTACGCCGATCAAGGTGCGATCACATTCCGCAATCAAGAGTTGATCAAAGCTTTTGGGATTTGGGAAGAGGATGGCGAAATAACCGTGCCGATCGTGGAGAATTTCGCCGATCTCCGCACGTTGGCGAAAGAAGTGGGTGATGTGATCACACCGGGAACCAAAGCGGTGTTGATTCGCAACCATGGCGTCACCGTATGGGGCAAAGATGGGTTTGAAGCGAAGAAACATTTGGAAGCCTTTGAATTCTTGTGCTCTTACCATTTGAAGATGTTGATGCTGCAGCAGTCACGGGTTTTTTCATCCACCCCCATCATCCATGTATAGGAGGACTTGATTATGGCAGAATTGCGTTTTCATGACAACGATGAAAGATTGAGCCAACCTGAAGAGGTGAGCGCATACTTAAGCAGCCAAGGCGTCATTTATGAGAACTGGGACATCTCCAAGTTGCCGACGCACTTGCGGGAAAAATACGATTTGAATGATGAGGAAAAAGCGGAGATCATTCAAGTGTTTCGCAGTGAGATCGACGATTTGTCGGCAAGGCGCGGCTATGTGACCGAGGACGTGGTATCCTTGTCCGATGCCACCCCCAACTTGGACCAATTGCTGGAGAATTTTAAAGCGGAACATCACCATACCGACGATGAAGTGCGGTTTATTGTGAGTGGACATGGCATTTTTGCGATTAAAGGATTGGATGGCCGTTACTTCGATGTGGAACTGGAGCCGGGTGATTTGATTTCCGTGCCCGAGAATTACCGCCACTATTTCACCCTGATGGCGGACCGCAAAGTGGTGGCCGTACGGATCTTTAAAACCAAAGAAGGTTGGGTTCCGATCTATTAAACGCAAAAGCAGCTTCTCTGCCTGAGAGAAGCTGCTTTTTTATTATACCTGAAACGTAGATTCCCCATCTTGAAGATCCAGATCAAAAGGATGGGGATTGGCCAGCGTGGCTGGATCGTCATTCAATTTTTTCAAGCAGGACTGGCAGACGAGGATGTTTCTTCCTTCTTTCGTCAGCCGCGCTTCGTATTTTGCCGCGACTTTTCCGCAGTGCTCGCATAAATAGGTTTTTGCCATAACGAGATACCCCCCTAAGAATTGCTCATTGTTCCGCACAGAACCAAGTGAAAAAGAGAGTCCGAGTTTTAATAGAGAGATATTTCCCGTGTTCCTCTCTCCTTAAACCAAAATCTTACCGAAGGTATTTAAATAATATTTTATGTGTGTGTGAATGAAACGTTCCAGTATAATAAAGTTAGTGAATGGATTCACTCACACCATATTTTTGAAAAATCTTGGATGTCATGGATATAGGAGTGTTTGGACGATGGAACGTAAATGGGAAAACATATCTCTGTGGTTGAAACAAGAAGGAATGGACATGGCGTTTGTACATTCCACCCCCAGCGTGTTTTATCTTACCCGCTTTTTATGCCATCCGCATGAACGGCTGATGGGCGTTTTCCTGTTCCCGGAAGCGGACCCGTTCCTCGTGTGCCCGAATATGGAACAAGCGCGGGCGCGCAAGGCCGGCTGGACGGGTCAGCTCATTGGGTATGACGATGCGCAAGATCCCTGGGTGATGATCGGGGAAGCCTTGCGCAAACGTGGGATTGGGCGTGACGCCACCATCGCGATTGAAAAAGAATCGCTTTCCTATGCCCGTGTCGAAGCGCTCACCCAGCTCGTGCCCGGAGCAACCTTCACTTCGGTGGATGCGCGCATCAACCAGTTGCGTTTAGTGAAGAGCGCCGATGAGCTCAATATTTTGCGTGAAGCGGCCTTGATAGCGGATGAAGCGGTGCAAGTGGGCTTGGACGCCCTTGCCATCGGCTGCACTGAGATGGAAATCGTGGCCCAGATTGAGTTGGCCATGAAGAAAAGAGGAATTCGGGAAATGTCTTTCCCCACCACCGTCCTCTTTGGCGATAACTCCGCTTTGCCCCATGGGACGCCAGGCGGACGGCCATTGCAAAAAGGCGATTTTGTCCTGTTTGATTTGGGCGTCGTATTGGATGGATATTGTTCCGACATAACACGCACGTTTGCTTACCAGGAAGCGAGTGAAGAGCAACGCGCGATTTATGATGCCGTTCTGACGGCGCAAGTGGCCGCGGTGGAGGCGTGCCGTCCCGGCTTGCGGATGGGGGATTTGGACCTGATCGCCCGCAATCTGATCAAAGAACGCGGCTACGGCGAATATTTCACCCATCGTCTCGGCCATGGTCTGGGCATTGATGTGCATGAATACCCATCCATCCATGAACGGAACGACGATCCGCTGCAAACGGGCATGGTCTTCACCATTGAGCCAGGTGTTTATGTGCCGGGAGTCGGCGGCGTTCGGATTGAAGATGATGTGGTCATCACAGCGGATGGGGCGGAAGTGTTAACCCGTTTTCCTAAAGAGTTCCAAATCATCCATTGATGCTCCACGCCGTTTTGCCAGCCTGAATTCAGGGTGTTCACGCCCGCCCACCGTCATGTGGGAACGACCCAGTACAGAGGTGTGTTTTCACACATCTCATAAGGTTAATAGAACCATATCACTACCAGTGGAATATGTACCACTGGTATGTTCGATTATATGACGAAGGAGTTTTTCATCCTGAAAGGGAAACTTCGCCAAGCGGAGTACAGTCCAGTCTCAAGTTCGCAAAATACGCTCACTAAGTAAGGCTAATGGGGAGGTCGGTACCAGTGGCTATCACGTTCTATCGTGTGAAAGAGGCGTACGGTTGCTTTTCCAATTTTTCCGCTCACCCGATCCAATTGGATGGCAAGGAGTGGCCGACGACGGAACATTATTTTCAGGCACAGAAGTTTGTGACGACGGCACCGGAATATGCGGAGAAGATCCGTTTGGCGTCATCTCCCATGACGGCGGCGCAATTGGGACGTTCCCGAAAAATGCCCTTGCGGAAAGATTGGGAGTCGATCAAAGACGATGTGATGCGGAAAGCGGTCTACACCAAGTTTAAAAGTCATCCTGAGATTCAGTCCGTTTTATTGGACACGGGCGAAGAAGAGATTGTAGAGTTGACGACAACCGATACCTATTGGGGTGTCGGCAGTCAAGGGACAGGCAAGAATATGTTGGGTATCATCTTAATGGAAGTGCGAACGCGCCTGCGTGAAGAGATGTGACATGATCCGTGCCAGTCAGTGGCGGTTTTCCCGCCGTTGGCCTGTTCCTTCCCACTTCGTTAATTCCGAATATTTAAACAATATTACGTGTCATGGGTTGTTCACTGTCACCTCCTCTTATGACCTGCTAAAATAGGAGAGTGAGATGTGACGGGACAAAACGGGTTGAGTGAAGAGAAAAGAATGAATCATAGCTGGTATCGATCGGGCTCGTCTGAGAAAGAATAGAAAAAGCGAAACAAGCTGGAATCGCTGTTAGAAAATGGTGGGAGATGCACCAGAAGAGGTTCGATATGATATACTAGCTAGTGAATAGATCAGTTCGTGAAATAGAGAATTATTTATCACGTATATAAATCGGTGTGAATGCGTTTTGTACGGCGAACAAGACAGCAGGGAGTGGACTTATGCTGCAGATTGCTTTGAATTTTTTGGCTAAATGTGGAATGTGGGGGCTGTTTGTGGCTACGGCGGTCGAAGCTTCTTCGCTGCCGTTTCCGGGAGGGCTCTTCGTTCTGATCTACGGTTATCTGATGGATGTCAGCCCGTTGACCCTCGTCCTGATCTCCGCTCTCAACAGTATTGTTTATATCGCATTTAGTTTAATTCCTTATTATCTTGGAACCAGAATTGAAAAGTTGTCTAAAAAGAAATTTGATCAAAAAAAGATCGAAAAAGCGCAGTTTTGGTTTCAAAAGTATGGGGAATGGAGCATTACCTTATCCCGGCCAACCGGCTTCGGCAACTATGTTTCCTATATTTCAGGGATGAGCCGAATTAAGTTGTGGCGCTTCCTTCTGTTCAGCTACCTCGGTGTCTTTCCATGGAACACTTTGCTGTTGTTTGTCGGTCGAAAGGGCAACCTGGACACGGTGCAACACTTCCTCGACCTTTCACAGAAATTTGGGTATATCTTATTTGGCGTCGCCGTCTTGGTGCTGGGCGGGTGGTATCTTCTTAAAAAAAATAAACAGAATACCCAGTGTGAAAAAGGATGAGCGGAAGGATGTTTGAGGCGCAGTTTGAGGAAAAACCAGCGAAACCATTGTGTTCGCTGGTTTTTTTGTTGGCTTAGCCAACCCGTGCACCCGTTTTGTGCTCTGGGTTGATCGCGTGACGGCGGAGTGAGACCGAGATGACAAACGAGACCGCGTACAGACCCGTCGCAACCAAGTAGGCGGCTTGGGCCGACAAGACGTCGACGATCCATCCCATGACGAGGACAGATAGGCTGAACAGGGCATAACTGACCATATTCTGGGCGGCAAACACTTTGGGCATCATCTCAAGCGAAACGGAAGATTGGTAAAGGGTTCGTTTGGCGATCTCCTTCGTTTGGTTGGGTGGGCCCATGAGCAGGCAAAGCATGAGGGAGACCAGCGGCCATGGTGAGATGGCGTAGATGAAGGTGAATCCAAACATGCTTAGGCCGCCGATAAACAAACAAAGCAGCAAATGATGATCCACCCATTTGCTCCATTTGAGGGCGATGAAACCACCCAACATCGTGCCTGCGAAATAGGTGCCATTTAAGAAATTCCACCATTCTTCCCCCGCTTGCAAAACCTGCGTGACAAACGCCAGCATCACAGCGCCGGCCCAGACGCCACCCGCCGCGAAATCAAATATATCCATCGCGATCAGCCGTTTAAGTAAGGGATGGGTGAAGAGATGACGCCAGCCTTCTTGCAGGGTTTCCCACCGATTGGCTTGCGGTTCCGTCGCTGCCGAATCGGCGTTTTGCATGGGGTCTGAAATCCCAAATAAGGTGAAGGCGGAAAACGCGAAGAGGGAGACGGTTAACCACAAGATGCTGATGGGAGAAAAGAGGGTGACCAGTAACCCGCCCAAGCCCCACCCGATGAGCAACACCAACTGGTCGGTCGTTGCGGTCAGGCTGTTGGCCTTCACCCATTGTTCTTCGGAAACCAATCGGGGTGTGAGTGCGTTGCGACTTGGGTTACTCCACCCGTCAAAAAATGAAGTGAGCGCAATGAAGACACAAATGGCCAGGAACGAGGAGCCGACATGCGGGATGATCAGGATCATCAAGGCCAGGAAGCAGGTCTGGCCCAGTTGAGACAGTTTGAGCAGGCGTAAGAGAGGCATCCGCTCCATCAATAAAGGGGCGATCAATCCGCTGGCCATCATCGCTCCCAAGCGAATGACCGGAACGAAAGCCGCATAGGCGGCAGAATGCGTCGCATGATAAATGAACAGGACAATCCCTTGGATATAGAAAGAATCAGCCAGATTGGCCATGGTTTGCCCTGACCACAAAAATAGAAACGACCGGGGCCACTTCATGCGAATCCTCCTCTAGCTATACTGATTTGAAGTTGGGTATGATGGTCTTCGTTCACATGGGAAGGGCCCTCCTGCCATTTTGATAATTTCATTATAAGATAGAATAACGCCTGGCAGTGTCCCTATTTTTTGCGAACACTTATCGAGAACCGGCGGAAACAGCTTGCATCTCGATGAGAGAAACAGCAAAATAAGGGGGAGACAATCGAGTTGGAGGAATGTGTCGTGGCAGCGTATCGTTTAGAACGAGTTGGAGAAATGCTTGAAGATAAAGGGTACAACGTGATTGAAACGGAAGCGGAAGAAGTGATTGCCTGGTTTCAATACTTGTCCGATGCGGACCTGTTCCTGGCGGTCCTTGAGGAAAAGGAACGGTTGGAAACGGAGAAAGACGGGCAATCATAAGCCAGGCGAATGGAAAATGAATCATCACCGCGTCGGCACGTGTGGATTCATCCGAATAGATCGGCGATCAGTCCGGTCTTTTTGTTTTTTGCAACCCTTGGTTGCGCTATGATATAGTTATTGCCGACAAGTCTCAAGGTGGACGGTGTGGGATGTGCTAAAATTCATGGTACCTGATCTGTTTGCACAGTCGATTTATGCCATTGATTATCTGAAATTAAAGCAGCGTGGAGTGAAAGGGATCATCGTTGACTTGGACAATACATTAGTCGAATCGACGCGTCCCGATGCCACCCCACGGCTGGTCGAATGGTTGGATGAGTTGCGCAACATGGGATTTCATGTGATGATTGTGTCCAACAATAATCAGACGAGAGTATCCCATTTCGCCAAACCGTTAGGACTTCCTTTCATACATACAGCCAGAAAACCGTTGCTTCCCGCGTTCAAAAAGGCGTTAAAGCAGATGGGCACCAAGCCGGAGGAAACGGTGGTGATCGGTGATCAATTGTTGACGGATGTGTTCGGCGGCAATCGCATGGGCCTGTACACCATCTTGGTTGCGCCCGTTTCACACATAGATGGGTTTTTCACGAGAATCAATCGCCGTGTCGAACGGCTGGTTTTTTTCTGGATGGAAAGAAAAGGATATGTGCGATGGGATCGTTCCAATAAAAGTGAATCAACGTAGAAAGCAAGGTGGAGAGACGATTGAACGACTTGAATGAATTTCGTTGCGAAGGATGTGGGATCGCGATCCAGACAGAGGATCCCAATCGGGTGGGCTATGCCCCAGCCAAAGCGCTCGACCGGGAAGGGGTTTTGTGTCAACGTTGTTTTCGCATCCGTCATTATGGACAGATTGAAGCGGTAGAGCAAGATCCCGATGAATATTTTCGTTTGCTTGACTCGATTGCGTCAACCAACAGCCTGGTGGTGCTCGTCGTCGACCTGTTTGATTTCGCCGGCAGCTGGATTCCGGGATTGCATCGCCGGATCGGGAATAATCCCTTGCTCC
Organism: Laceyella putida; assembly: GCF_042665195.1. NCBI lineage: Bacteria > Bacillati > Bacillota > Bacilli > Caryophanales > Thermoactinomycetaceae > Laceyella > Laceyella putida. Next base: position 91,559 of record NZ_JBHTBW010000015.1, on the reverse strand, counting down.
TCGTCGCCAATAAGATTGACCTGTTTCCGCCTTCAACCAAATGGGGGCGTTTGCGGGAATGGGTGTTCCAATCGGCGCGGGAAATGGGGGTTCACCCGGAAGAAGTGGTTCTGTGCAGTGCCGCCAAGGGCATAAAGATGCGTGAAGCGATCCAAGCGATTCAATATCATCGTCGTGGACGGGATGTCTATATCGTTGGAACGACCAATGTGGGTAAATCGACGTTCATCAACGGATTGATCAAAGAAGTCACGGAAGGCGGACAAGATGTGATCACCACTTCGCCTTATCCCGGAACGACGTTGGATGCCATCCATATTCCACTGGATGATGGGAAAGAAATCATTGACACCCCGGGGATCGTGCGCAAAGATCGGGTGAGCGAGTGGGTGGAGCCCAAGGAATTGAAGTTTGTGGTGCCGCAAACCACCCTCAAGCCGAAAGTGTACCAGCTGAACGCGGGCCAAACGCTCTTCTTCGGCGGTTTCGCCCGGTTTGACTTCATGCGTGGGGAGAAGCAATCGTTCGTCTGCTATTTATCCAATCGCTTATATGTTCATCGGACGAAACGGGTGCAAGCCGATGACATCTGGGAAAAGCACCGCGGTGGATTGTTGGCCCCGCCGCAAAATCCGGCTGTGCTTCCCGCATGGAAAAAACATACGATAAACCTGACCGGTCACGAAAAACAAGATATTGTGATTTCCGGACTTGGCTGGATTGCGTGCGGGAAGGAAAAGGCGACGATAAATGTATGGGCACCTGAAGGGATTCAGGTGACGACGCGCCCAGCGCTGATTTAGAAGGGTTCTACTGAAAAAGCGAAGTTCGCTCACATAAGCAAGGGGGGGAAAGGAATGCGTTCCATTGATAGCCATACCGGATTGCTCGGCTTAATCGGCGATCCGGTCAATCACTCAAAGTCACCTGACATGATGAATGCGGCACTTGCCGAGATGGGAGCGCCCTATGTTTATCTGGCCTTTCGGGTGGTCCCAACAGAGCTGAAAGAAGCGATTCAGGGATTCAAGGCATTGGATGTGCAGGGATGGAACGTTACCATTCCCCATAAAGTCGCGATTATGGAATATTTGGACGGGCTGGATGAAACGGCGCGCGAGATAGGGGCCGTCAACACGGTCGTGAAACAGGACGGCAAATGGATTGGCTATAACACGGATGGGGCGGGCTATCTCCGCTCGTTGCAAGAGCAACATTCCCTCCCGCTAACGGAACAGCGGGTGGTTATTTTGGGGGCGGGCGGAGCGGCCCGGGCAGTGGGCTATGCGTTGGCCGCGGCTGGCGTTTCCTCCATTGCGATTGCCAACCGCACCATCGTCAAAGCGGAAGAGCTGGCGCACCATCTGTCGCGCCATACCCAGACCAAAGCGGTGGCCATGGCGGATTGCCAGTCCGAGATTAAGAAAGCGACACTGATCATTAACACCACCTCGGTAGGGATGGTGCCAGATACTGAAGCGACGCCCATTCCCGTTGAGTGGTTGAACGCCGACCAACTGGTAAGCGACCTGGTCTACCATCCGCGGATGACCACCTTGTTGCAAGCGGCGGAAGCCAAAGGGGCCGCCATCCATACGGGAGAAGGGATGCTCCTTCATCAGGCGGCATTGGCCTTGGAGCTTTGGTTGGACGCCCCGGCGCCGGTTGGGGTGATGCGGCAAGTGTTGGAGGTTGCCTTAACGGGAAAAAGGGAATAGAAAGAGTGAATCACCATGAAGGTAGGGATTTTTGGTGGGACCTTTGACCCCATCCACATGGGTCACCTCATCTTGGCGGAGCAAGCGCGTGAAGTGGCCGCCTTGGATCAGGTCTGGTTTATCCCCGCAGCTGAACCACCACACAAGTTAGACAAGCAAATTACGGCCGCTTCCCATCGCGTCCATATGGTCCACTTGGCCGTTCGGTGCCATCCTTGCTTTCACCTGTCGACGATGGAGTTGGAGCGGGAGGGTCCGTCTTATACCTACGATACGTTGCGGGTGTTGCGCGAATCCCATCCTGGTGTGGAATTTTACCTGCTTGTTGGGGCGGATATGGTGAAAGATTTGCCAAATTGGTATAAAATAAAGGAAATCCTACAGTTTGTCCAAGTGATTGGCTTGGGGCGTCCGGGCGTGGAAGTGGAAACATTGCCAGCCGAGGTGAAAAATTCCCTTCACTGGATACCGGATGCGATTGAAACCAATATTTCCTCCACTGAGATCCGCCAGCGTCTTCGCCAAGGAAAATCAGTGCGTTACCTCGTTCCGGATTCCGTTTACCAGTATATGAGGGAGCATGGGTTGTATGGATCTTGAGATTTTATTGCAAGCTACAAAAGAACAAATGCCGAAGTCGCGGTGGGAACATACGCTCAGAGTCAAGGAGACCGCCGTGGCATTGGCGACCCGACTGGGAATGGACCCTTACCCCGCCGTCGTGGCGAGCATCCTGCATGATTATTGCAAGTTCTGGCCTGATGACACACTGTCAGCGAAGATTCAGGCCACAGACTTACCCAAAGATCTACTGCAATACAATAAAGAATTATGGCATGGCCCGGTTGCGGCCATCGTGGCGCGTGAGGAATTTGGCATTCTCGATCAAGATATCCTGAACGCCATCCAATACCACACTTCGGGCCGCCCGCACATGTCACTTCTGGAGAAAGTGATCTGGTTGGCCGACTACATTGAACCGGGGCGCCGTTTCCCGGGTGTGGATGAAGTGAGAGGGCTGGCAATGTCGAACTTGGATCAAGCGATGATCAAAGCACTGGATAACACCATCCTCTTTTTGATTCAAAAGGGGCAGAAAGTGTATCCGTTGACCCTCTTTACGCGCAACTGGTTGCTAGATCAAGTGACTCAAACGGAACTAAGGGAGGAATCTATTTGAACGTAGTGGAAATCGCGCAATTGGCGGCCACCGCTGCCGAGGAGAAAAAAGCCCAAGATGTGACGGTCCTTGATATTCGTGGGTTATCGGTGTTTGCCGATTACTTTGTTGTCTGCCACGGAAATTCGCAGACGCAGGTGCAAGCGATTGTCAATGGCATCAAAGAGAAAGTCGCCGAACTCAACCTACCACTTAAAGGGATCGAAGGATACCAGGATGCTCGCTGGGTTCTCATTGACCTCGGGGATGTGGTCGTGCATGTTTTCCACAAAGATGAGCGTGAATTTTATGGCCTGGAACGCTTATGGGGCGACGCTCAGCAAGTGCAGGTTCAATAGTGGAGATAAATTTGCCATAATGCGTTGACACTGATTTTCCCATTTGCATATAATTAGAGAAAACACAAGGTTTTTACGGCAATGATAAGGAGTAGTAGTTTACGTGGCTCAGTCCAGAGAGTTGACGGTCGGTGCGAGTCAACCTGAGACAGTAGATGAACTCGTCTTATCGCTCCGAAGGGGAACGCGGATGTTTAGTACCCTTTGGCGGTTCATCCCCGTTAGCGGATTTTGAGTGAGTACTTCATTTGGTACTAATTAGGGTGGTACCGCGGGAATTGTTAAATCCAACCTCCCGTCCCTAGCTAAGTCTAGGGGCGGGAGGTTTTATATTTTTTAGGACAGGAGCGTAAGTGTCATGAGAGAGTATTCGCCAAAAGAAATCGAGAGCAAATGGCAGCGGAGGTGGCAGGAAGCCAACCTGTACCAGACGGATGAAGATGAGAGTAAACCCAAATATTACGCGTTGGAGCAATTCCCTTATCCCTCCGGAGAAGGGTTGCATATGGGGCATATGCGCGTTTATTCCATTGGTGATGTGGTGGCGCGTTTCCGCCGCATGAACGGTTATCGCGTATTGCACCCGATGGGGGCGGATGCGTTTGGCCTGCCTGCGGAAAACGCGGCGATCAACCGGGGCGTCAATCCGCGCGAGTGGACATTGTCCAATATGGAGCGAATCCGCAAAGAACAAGCTTTGATCGGCGCTTCCTATGATTGGGAGCGTTACTTGGGCACTTGCTTGCCCGATTACTATAAATTTAACCAATGGCTGTTCTTGCTGTTCTATGAACGCGGGTTGGCTTACCGCAAAAAAGCGTCTGTCAACTGGTGTCCGGACTGCAATACGGTACTCGCCAATGAACAGGTGGAAGACGGCAAGTGCTGGCGCTGTGATTCGGAAGTGACCAAAAAAGAGCTGGAGCAATGGTTCCTGCGCATTACGGATTATGCGGAACGCCTGCTGGAAGGTTTGGACCGCTTGCCTGATTGGCCCGACAGGGTGCGGGCGATGCAACGCAACTGGATTGGCAAAAGTGAAGGATCGCATGTGACCTTCACCATTCCCGAATGCGGGGACGAGCGAGTGACAGTCTTTACCACCCGTCCCGACACCTTGTTCGGGGTGACTTACATGGTGTTGGCGCCTGAGCATCCCTTGGTGCCGCGCCTCGTGAAAGGCAAGGAGACCGAAGCGGACGTGCTCGCCTTTATCGAGCAGATGAAAAAACAGTCCGAAATCGAACGGACATCCACGGAGGCGGAAAAAGTGGGCCTCTTTACCGGAGCCTATGCGAAACATCCGCTTACGGGAGAAAAGGTGCCCATCTGGGTGGCCAATTATGTATTGCTGGATTATGGCACTGGTGCAGTGATGGGAGTGCCGGCGCATGATGAGAGGGACTTCCAGTTTGCGACCAAATACGCGTTGCCGATCAAGACCGTGATTCAACCGGTGGAAGGTGAAGCGCTGGCTGAGCCATTGGCGGAAGCTTTTACCGAAGACGGGGTGTTGGTCGGCTCGGGGGAATTTGACGGTATGCCAAACCGGCAAGCGTTAAAGGCGATCGCCCAGCACTTGGAAGAGCGGAACCAAGGCGGTTGGACGACGACCTACCGGTTGCGTGACTGGCTCATCTCCCGCCAACGGTATTGGGGTACGCCGATCCCGATCATTTATTGTGATGCGTGCGGCACTGTTCCGGTTCCCAAAGAGCAGTTGCCCGTCATTTTGCCGGAAGATGTGGTGTTTGACGGGAAACGCAATCCGTTGACCACTTCGGATACATTTGTGCATACCACGTGCCCCAGCTGTGGCAAACCGGCGCGCCGTGAAACGGATACCATGGATACGTTTGTTGATTCTTCATGGTACTTTATGCGCTATACCGATGCGAAGAATGAGAACATGCCTTTCTCGCCGGAAAAAGCGGCGAAATGGTTGCCTGTGGATGAGTACATCGGCGGGATTGAACACGCGGTTCTGCATTTGCTCTATTCCCGCTTCTTTACCAAAGTCTTGTATGATGCGGGATTGGTTCATGTGGATGAGCCATTCAAAAGCTTGTTGACACAAGGGATGGTCTTGAAAGACGGCTTCAAGATGTCGAAGTCCAAAGGCAATGTGGTGAGCCCGTTGGAGATCATTGAAAAGTACGGCGCGGATACGGCGCGGCTCTTCATCTTGTTTGCGGCACCGCCGGACCGCGATTTGGAATGGAGCGATGCGGGGGTCGAAGGCAGCTATCGATTCATCAACCGCGTATGGCGGCTGATCGCCCAGCATGAAGCGTTGTTCACGCAAGACATCGCGCCAGGTGGAGAATTGAGCGGAGAAGCGAAAGAGTTGCGTCGCCTGCTGCATCAGACCATCAAAAAGGTAACGGGCGAAATCGGGGAACGCAGCCACTTTAACACGGCCATCAGCGCGATCATGGAATTGGTCAATGGGTTGTACAGTTATCCAGAGCATGCGGATCGCGCCGTGTTGAAGGAAGCGCTGGAAACCCTGGTTGTCTTGCTGGCGCCGTTTGTGCCACACGTGACGGAAGAACTGTGGCAATGGATGGGGAAAGAAGGCAGCGTGCATCGCGTCAGCTGGCCTGTCCATGATGAGCAAGCGTTGGTGTTGGATGAAGTGGAAATAGCGGTGCAGATCAATGGGAAAGTCAGAGATAAATTGGTTGTCGCCACCCAAGCCACCCGTGAGGAAGTGGAGAAACAAGCGTTGGCAACAGAGCGCATTCAGGCGCTGATTGAAGGAAAAACGGTGCGCAAGGTGATTGTGGTGCCGGGTAAACTGGTGAATATCGTGGCGAACTGATCGGGTTTGCCGGAGGAAGGCTCTACCCCAGGTACAGGGGTGGAGCCTTTTTGTTTTCTGACCCTGGACTACCGACGAGTGAACAATAGGCGTTAACCGCAATCATGCAACAGGTTTGTCGAAGAAATTGAATTTCCTCTTGTTTGAATGGGGGGAGAAAAGGTATAGTGGTATTAATTGGAAAATCATGTCGGAGTGTGAGGTTTCATGGTGCATTGGGGTTGGACGCCCAGGGAGAAATGGTTGGCTTTGGCTCTGGGCGGAGTGTTGCTGGTGGGTGGGACGGTCTGGCTGTTTGGACAGGAGGATCGGCCGGAAGAAGCGGGATGGATGGAATATCAGGCTCAAGCGAATGCGCCATCGGAGAAGACGCCGGCAACGGAAGTGGACAAACAGCCAGAAATCGACAAGCAAGAAGTGATCATTGATGTGAAGGGAGCGGTGCATAAGCCGGGAATTTATCATTTTGCCGGAGAGGCGAGGGTTTATGAGGCGCTTAAGCGCGCGGGTGGAGCGAGAGAGGAGGCGGACTTGAGCAAGGTGAATTTGGCGGAGCCGCTTCGAGATGGGATGGTGTTGTATATCCCGAAACAAGGGGAGGAACCGGCATCATTTCCCGGAGGGGGTGTAGCCGCATCAGAGACGTCCGGCGGGAAAATCAATGTGAATACGGCGACCGCGGAAGAATTGGACCAGTTAAATGGGATCGGGCCAAGCAAAGCGGAGGCCATTGTTCGCTATCGTGAGGAACATGGTCCGTTCCGGTCGGTGGAGGAGATCGCGCAAGTTCCTGGCATTGGCGAGAAGACGGTGGAGAAGTTTCGTGAGCAAATCGTGCTGAATTGAAAAAGCGACCCAGGTTATCCTGAGTCGCCAAGTGCAGGTCGATGAACTGTTTTTCATCAAGCGCTCCCATTTCTTTCAAGATCCGCATGAATAAAGTGGGACAGGCTTATTTTGCAATGATTTTGCGCACTTTTTCCAATGCGAGATCCAATTCTGCTTGCGTGATGGTGAGTGGTGGCGCAAAGCGGATCGTGTTGTCATGCGTTTCTTTGCAGAGAAGTCCTTCTTGCATCAGGGCTTCACAGTATGGACGCGCCGCTTCATGCAATTCCATGCCGATGAAGAGGCCTTTTCCGCGCACTTCTTTGATGATGGGGTTCTCTATTTTGCGCAGCTCGTTGATAAAGTACTCGCCCAATTCGCGGGAACGGGTCGGGAGCTCTTCTTCTAACAACACATCCAATGCGGCAATGGCCACGGCGCAAGCGAGCGGGTTACCGCCAAAGGTGGAGCCGTGCGAACCCGGTTCAAAAACACCCATGATTTCTTTGTCGGCGGCGACAGCGGAAATAGGCATGACTCCGCCACCCAGAGCTTTACCCATGATATACATGTCAGGCTTCACGCCTTCCCAATCACAGGCGAAGAGTTGTCCCGTCCGTCCGAAGCCGGTTTGGATCTCATCGGCGATAAAGAGGACATTGTTCTCCCGACAGATTTCACGCGCTTCGCTCAAGAAACCTTCTGGAGGGACAATCACGCCTGCTTCCCCTTGGATCGGCTCCAACATGAAGGCGGCCGTGTTTGGGGTGATCGCTGCTTTAAGCGCTTCCAGATCGCCATAAGGAATCACTTTAAACCCTGGGGTGAGAGGACCGAAACCACGCTTGTATTCATCGTTGGAAGACAGGGAGACGGCGGTGATGGTGCGTCCGTGGAAGTTGTCTTCACATACGATGATTTCCGCTTGGTTGTCAGCGATCTTTTTCACATTGTATGCCCAGCGGCGCGCCGCTTTAATGGCTGTTTCAACCGCTTCCGCGCCAGTGTTCATCGGGAGGACCATTTCTTTGCCGGTCAGTTCTGCCACTTTTTCATAGAACGCTCCCAATTGATCATTGTGGAAGGCGCGGGAAGTGAGCGTGACTTTATCCGCTTGATCCTTCAGGGCTTGAATGAGGCGCGGATGACGGTGACCGTGGTTGAGTGCGGAGTAAGCGCTTAACATATCCATGTAACGATTGCCATCCGCATCTTCCACCCATACTCCCTCCGCTTTGGAAATCACGATCGGCAGTGGATGATAGTTCTTCGCTCCAAATTTATCCGTAAGCTCGATCAATGCTTTGTTTTTAGACATGGATGGTGAACCCCCTTTTAATTTGCCAATCAACCTCATTTTAGGGAATAAAGAGAGCGAAATCAATGAAATGTATACTATTTCACTTACCCGTATAAATAACACGCTTGACGAATAGAAAATGAGTAGGTATAATCAACTTAAGATTGCTGAAAAACAATGGAATCGTGAAAATATGAATATTTATTCTCTTATCAAGAGCGGTGGAGGGACTGGCCCGATGAAGCCCGGCAACCTCGGTGAGCATGTTTCACCGGAAGGTGCCAATTCCTGCAGAACGGAAGTTCTGAGAGATAAGAGAAGATGGTCGCTCAGCCAGAAGAACCTCTTCTCTTATCGAGAAGAGGTTTTTTATTTAAGATTGCCATACAGGGGAGGAAGCACCGATGAGAATAGAAACAAAGTTGGCGCAAATGGGAAACAAAAGGGAACGAAAAACAGGAGCGGTGAACTTTCCTATTTATTTTTCGACGGCCTATGAACATGTTGATGGCGTAAGCACGGGGTATGATTATGCACGTGCTTCCAACCCGACAAGGGAAGTCTTGGAGGAAAGCGTGGCCCAATTGGAAGAAGGCGATGGTGGGTTTGCCTGCAGTTCGGGGATGGCGGCGATTCACACCTTGATGGGACTGTTTGGTCAAGGCGACCATTTGATCGTTTCCTTCGATCTTTATGGCGGGACGTATCGCTTGTTTGAAAAAGTGATGACACGGTACGGGTGTTCCTTCACTTATGTGGATTTGCGTGAGTTAGAGGACATTCGGCGGGCCATTCAGCCGAATACCAAAGCGATTTTCATAGAATCGCCAACCAATCCGCTGATGTGCGTGACGGATATTGAGGCGGTATGCAAGCTGGCCAAGGCCCACGGGTTATTAACCATTGTTGACAACACGTTTATGACGCCTTTTTTGCAACGACCCCTTACCTTGGGCGCCGATATCGTGTTTCATAGCGCGACCAAGTATTTGGGCGGGCATAACGACGTTTTGGCGGGCTTGATCGTAACCAAAGGCGAAGCGCTTACGGAGCAGGTTGCCTTTTTGCAAAAGGCGATTGGCGCGGTCTTGGGACCCTTGGACTGTTGGTTGTTGATGAGGGGGATGAAAACCCTGGCGCTTCGCATGAGGCAACATCAAGCCAACGCGCAGGCGATTGCGGCGTTTTTGCATAACCATCCCGCCATTGAAACTGTGTTTTATCCGGCATTGGATGTGCGGAGCAAAACCTTGCTTGATGCGCAAGCGGATGGTTATGGTGGTATGTTGTCATTCCGCTTGAAACGAAAAGAGTGGGTGCAACCAGTTCTCAACTCTTTGAAGATTATCACTTTTGCCGAAAGTCTTGGTGGAGTGGAGAGTTTGATCACTTATCCGGCGACGCAAACCCATGCCGATATTCCGGTCGAGATCAGGGAGAAAGTGGGCGTATGTGACCGATTGTTGCGTTTGTCCGTGGGAATTGAACATGGAGAAGACTTGATTGCCGATTTGGCGCAAGCATTGGCACAAGTGGGGTGATTGGGCGGAGTCGCCTAAAAGAGGAGAGGAAACTCCGTCAACCCCGCAAATACGCTCGTTAAGAAGAGGAGAGGAAACTCTGCCAAGCGGAGTATAGTCCTTCTAACCTCGCAAATTACGCTCGCTAAGAAGGACTTATATGAAAGGATGAGGATGAGATGAGATTTGAAACCAAACTGTTGCACAATGGAAATGAGATTGATCCATATACGGGAGCGGCCAGCATCCCTATGTACCAAGCGTCGACCTTTCATCAATTTTCGATCGATCAACCGGGAGAATTTGATTACGCCCGTTCGGGCAATCCCACCCGCAAAGCGCTCGAAGAGACCATCGCCCAGCTGGAAGGAGGGTGTAAAGGCTTTGCTTTCGCCTCTGGCATGGCGGCCATCTCAACGGTTTTTCTTCTCTTCTCGCGCGGTGACCACCTGATTGTCTCCCAAGACGTGTACGGCGGCACCTACCGCGTGCTGACCAAGGTGTTTGAGCGGATGGGCATTGAAACGAGCTTTGTGGACACAACGGATCTGGAACAAGTGGTTCAGGCCATCCAGCCCCATACCAAAGCGATCTATATCGAGACGCCATCCAATCCGTTGCTCAAGGTGACGGACATCAGAGGGATTGTCAACATCGCCCAAGCGCATGGTTTCCGCACGATTGTGGACAACACCTTCCTTACCCCGTATTTCCAACGCCCGTTCAGTTTGGGTGTGGATATCGTCATCCATAGCGCGACGAAATTCATTGCGGGGCACAGCGATGTGATCGCGGGATTGGTTGTGGTCAAAGATGAAGACTTGGCAGAAGAATTGTCATTGTTGCAAAACTCATTCGGGGCGATTCTGGGTGTGCATGATGCCTGGTTGGTGCTGAGAGGGATCAAAACGCTGAAAGCGCGGATGGAGTTGTCTACGCGAAGCGCGGAAAAAGTCGCCTTGTGGCTGCAACAGCATCCGGGTGTGGAGCGGGTGTACTACACCGGGTTGCCGTCCCATGAAGGCCACTATTTGCAAGATGCGCAAGCCAGCGGGCACGGAGCGGTCCTATCTTTTGACCTGGGCAGCAAAGAACGGGTGCGCCAGCTGTTGGATCATGTCAAGTTGCCGATCGTGGCGGTCAGCCTGGGCGCAGTTGAAAGCATCTTATCTTATCCCGCGCTGATGTCCCACGCTTCCATGCCGCCAGAAGTTCGGCAAAAGCATGGAATCACTGACGGGTTGTTGCGCCTGTCGGTCGGTTTGGAAAGCGCCGACGATTTGATTGAAGATTTGGCGCAGGCGCTCGAATCTCGCTTAACGATTGCCGTGGGCAAATAAAATGCGGATCGATGGCCTACATAGACAAAATGAGCAGACGGATGCCTCCTTTCAGTTGAGGACATGCAAGATCATGATAAACCCAAAAGGAGTAAGATTTTTGAAAGCGAAGTGACTGGGAGCTGTTAATCAAGCGGAGTGCCGAACGAAGGAAGAAAGCGGGCAACGGAGCGATAGCGACAACGAAAGTGGTTGTTGCAGCGCCAAAGTTCGGCGACGGAGTTACTTACCGATAAGCGACCAAGGAACGAAGACTCAAAAATCGACTCCGGGGCCACTTAGTTAGCCTGTCGATTGCCTCCTTTCAGTTGGGGGCATTTTTCTTTTTAGTTGATTTATGTACAATGATAAAGGAATATCTAGTTCAGAGAAGGAGTTACTGAAGATGACCATCAAATCGGATAAATGGATTCGCAAAATGGCTATGGAATATAAGATGATCGAGCCATTTATTGATCGCAATGTGGGAAAAGGGGAAGCCGTCAGCTTTGGCTTGTCCAGTTATGGATATGACCTCCGGGTGGCGGATGAATATAAAATCTTTCATAATGCCTTAAACTCGGTTATCGATCCTAAAGCGATCAGTTCCGATTCGTTTATGGATTTTCAAGGGGATGTGTGCATCATTCCGCCGAATTCGTTTGCCCTGGCCCGCTCCGTGGAGTATTTCCGCATTCCGGAAAATGTCTTGGCCATTTGCGTGGGCAAATCCACATACGCGCGTTGCGGCATTATCACCAATGTAACCCCGCTGGAACCCGGTTGGGAAGGATATGTGACATTGGAGATTTCCAATACCACCCCACTTCCGGCGAAGATTTATTCCAATGAAGGGCTATGCCAAATCTTATTCTTGGAAAGTGATGAGGCCTGCGAAGTCTCTTACGGGCATAAACAGGGGAAATACCAAGGGCAGGTGGGCATCACGCTGCCGAAAGTGTAAGTTCAGCCCAAGAAAGGGGACACCCGTCTTCAGGATGGGTGTTTTTTGTTGAAATTTGTTGGAAAAAGAAGGAATTCCCTTTGGGTTGTAGAGAAGAGACAGGAAGCGGAAAGGTGGTGAGACCGGTGAAACGTCCCCTCGTGGTATTGAGTGTGGGTTGGATGCTCGGCAGCATCCTGGTTGGGTGGTGCGGGCTTCCTCCTCTTGTTTATTTCGTCGGCTTCGTGATCGCGCTGGCCGGGGGTGGATGGATTTATTATCAATGGCGAAAAGGGATCGTGGTAACATTGCTAATGGTGGGATTATGCGCGGCGGGTTGGCGCATCGCTTGGATGGAGGCGCATCAGTCATCGGCGATCACCCCGCTCATCAGAGGGCATGGGACACAGATGGTTCCAGTCGTGGGCACAATCCGTTCACTGCCCGAACGGGATGGGGATCGGCTTCAGTTTGTGCTGGTTGTGGATCGGATCCGGCTGGGTGGGAAATGGCACCGCTTGCCGAAACGTGAACCGGTGCAAGTCACGGTGATCTTGTCCACTTTGCGCGAATGGCAACAAGCAGGGCAAGTGGAACCATATCAGACTGTGAAGATGCCGCTCACTTTTTCTCCCCCTCCGCTACCGCGCAACCCAGCCGCCTTTGATTACCGGACGTATCTGGCGCATCGTGGCATTCATTGGTTGGGGGAAGGGAAGTCATTGTCCGTCATGCGTCCGCTTGCCGTTGCCCATTACCATCCCATGAATTGGGTGTATGGGATGCGGCAACGTTCGGGGGAGGTGATTGAACGCTTGTATCCCCCTGCGATCGCCGGTGTGATGCGGGGAATTTTGTTGGGAGAGAGGAAGGCTGTTCCAGAGCGGGTTGAGCAAGATTATGCCACTTTGGGAATCATTCATCTGTTATCGATTTCAGGTTTGCATGTCAGTGTGTTGCTGGCGGGGGGATATATCGGTTTGAAACGGCTTGGCATGACTCGGGAAAAAGCGGCCATTGTGGTTTTGGTTTGTCTACCGGTGTACGTGATCCTGACGGGGATGGGGGCGCCTGTGATTCGGTCCGCCTTGATGGCGGGAATGGTTCTCTTGGCCACGCTTTGGCGTCATCATCGTGATCTTTTGTCTTTTTTGGCCCTGTCCTTTCTGGGGCAATGCGTATGGAACCCATATCAACTGGGGGAAGCGGGCTTTCAACTCACCTATGCCATCACGGCGGCCCTGATCGTGGGGACGCACAGTTTGAGCGAGGCCCTTCCTTTGCCTTGGTCTTGGGCGCGTCAAATGTTAGCGGGGACCATGATCGCGCAGGGGGTGTCGTTGCCGTTTTCGTTCGTCCATTTTCATGAATATTCCCTCCTTTCATGGCTTGCCAATCTTTTGTTCGTCCCTGTTGTCAGTTTGGGGGTGACGCCCTTGGGGATGATGTCTCTCTTTTTGGCGCAGGGATGGGAAACGGGAGCCGCTTGGTTGGCTCATCTTGTCACCATGTTCGTGAAAGGGGTGGAATGGGGAACCGACTGGATGGTGTGGGCGAACCCGTTGCACTTCACCTGGCAGGCGCCACCGGTCTGGTGGTTGGCTTGTTATGCGCTCTTCAGCCTGTATCTCTTCGCCGCATGGTGTGGGGCTTTTCGCCATACCGTTGTTCCCCATCGCATTTGTTCATTGGTCTGTTGGCTGGCCCTTTTATGTGTGGCGGCAGTCATGCAAGAAGGGGGGAGTGCGACGCGAGTCACGTTTTTGGATGTGAGTCAGGGTGATTGCACCGTGATCGAAACGAAAACGGGTCACGTGATCGTGATCGATGGCGGTGGACGCGATATTCGGGAGCGGCGGGGTTGGCAAGCGAGAAAAACATCATTTGACGCCGGAAAACAAGTGGTGCTCCCCTTTCTCAAAGCACAGGGAATTCATCAGATTGACACGCTGGTGATGACTCATGGCGATTTGGACCATATTGGCGGGATTCAAGTCATCGTCGAGCGCATCCCGGTTAAGCGGGTGGTGCGAAATCCCTCCTCGGTCCAAACACCAATGGAACAGGAAGTGATGGAAACGATACGACGGCGGGCCATTCCTGTCTACGTTCCACGCTTGGGCCGGTCAGTGACGATTGACGAAGGCGTGGAATGGCAATTTTACCATCCCGGGATGGAATCGCGTCGGGAGAGAAATGAAGATTCGCTCGTCTTTTTGGTGACGATTGAAGGAGTGCGTCTTCTCTTTCCGGGAGACGCGGGGAGCCCTACCGAAACGGAGCTACTTCGCCGTGTGCGCCTTCCCGACATTCATCTGTTGAAAGTGGCCCACCACGGAAGCCGGTCGGGAACCCAGGCCGAGTGGCTGAAAACGTTGCGGCCGGAGCATGCCGTCATTTCTGTCGGAGAGCGGAATCGCTATGGCCATCCCGCACCGGAAGTGATTCAGCGTTTGCAGCGGGAGCGCATTCATATCTGGCGGACGGATCGGCAAGGTGCGATTCAAGTGGAGATTGAGGATGGCCGTTTGCGATTTGCCCCTTTTTTAAAAATTGGCAGTCCTTTCGATATGAAAAAGTAAAAGGCAAACTTTTTTCAATTGGTATGCGGCAAATTTATGGTAAACTGGTTGCAACATCGATCAGAGCGAAAAAGTCTAAATCGTAGGAGGGGGTATTGTTGCTCGGCTCTGACTTAATCAGGCGTGCCCAAACGGGAGACAGACAGGCCGTTGTCCAGATTTTAAAGCAACTGGAAGTCTCGATGTATCGAACGGCGTACTATTTGTTAAACAATGAACAAGATGCTCTAGACGCAACACAAGAAGCCCTTCTGAAGGTGTATAAGCATCTGCCGACGTACAAAGGGGATGCCATGATCCATACGTGGGCCCAACGGATTGTGACCAATGTCTGTATGGACATGTTTCGCAAAAGGAAGAAGGTGGTATTGATGCGGGAAGATCTGTGGCGCGAAGATACCAAAGCCAGCCGCGAAGTGGAAAGCGGGGCGATGATGACGGATCTGAAGCAGGCCATTTCTCGCTTGCCGGAAGCACAGCAAACGGCAGTCGTGTTACGTTATATCCAAGAGTATAACTACCAGGAGATTGCCGAAGCGATGGGGATGCCGATCAATACGGTGAAATCGCATTTGTTCCGGGCCCGCAAGCAATTGAAAAAATGGCTGGTGGCTTATCAGGAAGGAGGGGCTACCACCCATGGAACATGAAAAATGGGTTGATTGGATGCAACGTGACCTCGATGGCGACTTGACGCAAGTGGAAAAGGAAATGTTGGAGAAGCACTTGGCCCGGTCGTCTGAAGATGCGCAGACTTACGAGGAGTTCCGTTCCTTATCCGACGAACTGTCCCGATTGCCCAAAGTGATGCCGCCTGCCAGTTTGGTCGATTCGCTCCTGTCCGAGTGGGAACAGAAACCGGCGGAACACCAACCGGAGACGGCCCCGCCCCGTCCGACCCGATTTGCGCGCTGGCGCCCGTCCCATAAAGTGATCGCGGGCATGGCGACGCTGTTTGTCGTCGGATTTGCGAGCGGGATGTGGGTCAACGGTTTGATGACCGATCCCAACCAATCCATGTCGTCCAAGGGCTCGAAACAAATAGAAATCATCGACCCAAATCAGATGCCGCCCGGCGAGCTGGCATCTTTGGGAACTGAATCCCAAACGAAAGTGTTGTTCTCGCCGGACCAGAAGTATCAAGCGACATGGCAAGACAACCATCACCTCATTGTGCAAACAAAGGAAGGGGACATCCGGTTTAATGAAGAGTTGCCGGATGCCGAACAGGCTCCCAACATGAAATGGGTTTCTTCTCAACGCATCATGGTCACCTATAAAGATAAAAATGGCCATGTGAAGAAGCTCACTATTGATGCGGTGCAGGGCAAAAAGGTAAACTAGGGTGAAGAGGTGAAAGTGAGTGAACCAGGAGCTTTTACGGGAGTTGAAACAGCAAAAGATTCACCCGGTTTACTTTTTTTACGGCACGGAGCCCTATCTGATCGAGGAAGCTTTGGCGGCACTAGAAGCCCAATTGATGCCCGGGGAAGATGAATTTGGCAACAGGGTTGCGCTAGATCTGGAGGAAACGCCGATTCAGATGCTGATACAGGAGGCGGAGACGCTTCCTTTTTTTGGTGAACGTCGCTTTATCATCGGGAAGAACGCGCAGTTTTTGACCGCAGGAAAAGGGAAAAGCGGCGTTTCCCATGATGCGGAAGCGTTGATCCACTATTTGAAAAACCCGCTGGCGACCAGCGTGGTGGTGCTTACACTCCACAGTGACCAGTTGGACAAGCGCAAAAAGGTAGTGAAAGAATTGTTGGCTGGTGCCCGCACGATGCAATTTGAATCCCTCAAGGGCAAAGAGGTTGTGGAGTGGGTGGTGCGCCGTTTTCGCGAGCGCCATGTGCAGATCGCCACAGAGGCCTTGAAAGAGCTGGTCATCTTGGTGGGAAATGATCTGCGCCTTCTGCATCAAGAGTGCGAGAAGTTGGCCACGTTTGTGGGTGAAGGCGGAACCGTCACCACAGAGATTGTATCGGAATTGGTTCCGCGCACATTGGAACAAGATGTGTTTAAGCTGACGGAGAAAATCGCGGAGCGAAAATTGGATGAAGCGTTTCACATCTGGCATGATTTGCTGTTTCAAAAAGAAGAGCCCGTGCGGATATTAGCTTTGGTGATACGCCAATTCCGCCTGATGTTGCAAGTGAAGGCATTGGCCGGACAAGGGAGGGGTGAGCGCGAGATAGCACAGCAGCTGAAAGTTCATCCCTATCCGGTGAAATTGGCCCTTCGCCAAGGAAGGGCGTTTAGCGAAACGCAATTGCGTTCTTTGCTCGCACTCGCCATTGCGGCGGATCAAGAGATCAAATCAGGAAAAGTGGACAAAGAACTCGCCGTGGAGCGTTTGTTATTCCGCCTGCACATGTCCGCTTGAAAGGAGCAACCATTCATGCAAGAACAACGACGACAAGCGCTGCGCCAACGCCAGCTGCTATATCTCAACGGGTTGTTTGTCACGGTTTTGCTTTTTTTGGGTCTTTTGTTGCTGCTTGATGTGACCGCGCCCCAATTTTTTCTGGCATTGGGCTTGGTTTTTCTGGTGTCTCCTATCAGCATCTGGGTGTTTAAGGAAAGCAACCCACTGCTCAGCTTCCTCCCAGGCATGCAGGAGCTGACGCGGATGGAGCGTGAAAAATTGGGGGAGAGCTGGGGAAAATACCATCTCTCTTCCGCTTTGTTGCAGGTCGCTTGCAGCCTCTTTTTCTTCGTGCAAGCATGGATGCGGAGTGGCGACACCCCGTTTCGCGAAGGCATGCCGACTTGGTATTTCGCGGTGGTTCCGATGGCGGCATTGTTGATCATCAACCTGACCCATCGCTCACACGTCAAACGGATGGATAACAAGACGCCGGAACAGTTGCGGGGCTACGCCTATGAGAAAATGCTCTTTTCGGTGGTGTTTGCTTCCGTGATGCTGGGGATGACGCTGATCGGCACCTGTGTCGTCATGCTGATGACCTAAAGCCGTTCACAAACAGAAAAGCCTAGCTCGCAAACATAGGCGAGGCTAGGCTTTTTGCAATCAATCATGCTCTTCTTCCACAGGGTGCCTCATGATGCGGCGAGTGGCTTCATAGGCCGAGGTGAAGGAGAGTTCGGACAATTGCCCTTTTCCTTGGCACCAGTCTCCGGCAAAGTAAGCGTTGGGCAAACTGTGGAACTTGACAGGCATCAAGCGTTGGTCATCGATGCATTTGATTTCCTGCACCGTCGCTTTCTTGGATACGCGTTTGGCCACGAGGCGGTCGCGCCAACCCGGGAAGTGCTTATCGTAGACCGATTCGATGATGCTGACTTTCTCGTCCGCTTTGTTTTGGGCGATCTCTTCCTCATTCAGGTAGGCCACCGCTTGCATCAATTGCCCGCCTTCGGGCACACACGTCGTATCATAATAGGAGATGTCGGTGATGAACACTTTTTGCGCCTTTTGATAGATATAGGTAAATGGACTGGCAATCCGTTCAGAGAGACCGATATCATATACGACAACTTGGGTTGGACTATATCGCACATATTCTTCGAAGTATTTGTGGAATGGCGTTTCCGCAAACAATTGGCTGCACTCTTTGGGCGGAATGCAGAACATGTAATGGTCTGCCGTGTAAACGGTGTCCTCTTTCCCGTAGAGTGCGGTGATTTCGTTGCCGTCCAATTCGATGCGGCTCACTTTTTCTTTGGTGATGATTTTGCCGCCGTTTTGCTCGATGATGCCAGCGAAAGCTTCGACAATCGCTTGCCAACCGCCACCGATGTAAGAGACGGCGCGCTGGGTCGCGAACAGGCGTCGGTAGTAATCAAAAAACAGAGTCGAAGGAATGCGTTCTGGTTCGTTGGTGAAAAAGTTGGATGAAGCGATCGTCAACAGCAGATCGCGAACTTGCGGCGTCTCTTTTTGGAGATACTCACCAATGGGAATGCCTTCTTCCCCCCGTTCGATGGAGGACATCGTCTTGAACACTTCATAGGCGAACCGGACCTTGTCTTGGGAATCAAGGACTTTGGTGCGGTACAGCCCCTCCAATGTCGCCGGCATCGGCGTTGTATATGACCCCATGTCATAATAAGCTTTGGATGGGGAAAAGTCTTTCCAATTGACGTTCAAACCGATTTCATGTTCGAATTTGCGCAAGATGGATTTATCACGGGCATAGATGGCGTGAGCGCCAAAGTTAAAATTAAATCCCTTTAACGGGATGGTAATGGCTCGCCCTCCCAATTTGGGCGCTTTTTCCAGCAGGGTCACGTCGTATCCATTGTGTGTGAGTCGAGCGGCAGCGCTTAAGCCAGCTAAACCTCCACCCACCACAACCACTTTTTCAGACACGTAAAAACACTCTCCTCCAGTAAACGGTTACAAAGCGGAATAAATAGATATATCTACCACTTTCACTATTTTAACAAGTTTAAAACGTTTAGAGTAGGCTTTTGTTTGAGTTCGAAACTTTCTTGCTAGTGTTTCTCAGGCCGGAAGTGTAACGGATCGGCATGCGCAAGTCAAAAACCTTGTGCCATTTGATTATGCCGTCGAATTCGCCTGACTACTATTGTATGATAAAGTGGGAAAAATGGATACGGCAGAGGAAACAGACGGACATGAAGCGGACAAGGAAGGGATGGCGGATGAAGAAAAAGTTGGTGAGCGCTTGTTTTGCAGGGATTCATTGTCGCTATGACGGCAGGCACAATCGCGTGGAACAGATCCAGGATCTGGTTAAACGGGGTGAAGCGATTCCTGTGTGCCCCGAGCAGATGGGCGGTTTGTCCACTCCGCGCAAGCCGGCGGAAATTGTCGGCGGGGATGGCCATGATGTGTTGGACGGGAAAGCCAAAGTGATTGATATCGATGGGAAAGATGTGACGGAAGCCTTTGTGCGCGGGGCCTATGAGGCTTTGCACATGGCCCGGATGCTGGGGGTGGATGAAGCGATCCTAAAAGAGAAGAGCCCCTCCTGCGGCAGTTGCGTGATCTATGATGGCACCTTTCAAGGGAAGAAGAAAACAGGCAAAGGGGTGACGGCGGCCCTCTTGGAACGGCATGGGATCAAAGTGGCGTCGGAGGAGACGTGGGAAGAGCAAGAGACACCAAAAAACTCATGACTATTCAGCACAACCCAGGGATGAAAGTGTGCTGCTTGTGGAAGGGAACAACATGGCCGACCGACTCGTTAACATCATAAGTACTTTCGCAAAAGAGGCCCCTCACACATGAGAGGCCATTCGCCTATTATACGGCGGTCGATGGTGTTTTGTTTCGCTTGAGCTCTTGCTCCAACTTTTTATACTGCATCAACATGGCGATGCGCCATGGCAACAGCATGCCAAAAGCGAGGATGAAGAACACACTGCCTGTTTGAAAGACGCTGATATGATGTTCGATGTAGTTGTGCAAAGAGAGACGTACGAGGAAGAGGCCGGACAGAATGAACAAAAACGCCCGCGACTGTTTCAGGTAGATTTGGTCTTCTTTTATTTCAAAAGCGGATGTTTTGATCAGCGGCAAGGAAAAAAACAAGGCCCCCACCAAAAAGGAAAGGATCGCCCACGCGGCTGGAATGTGAAACTCGGGAAACAGGAACATTAGAAAACCTGTGCTCATCCCGAGTGGAGGAATGATGATCTTCTTGGCTGATGTGGGTTTTTTGGATGCCCTCAGCCGCATGATAAAAAATGTCGAAGCCATCAGAAAAGCGATGACCGGTGCGATTGCCGTGAGATGAATCGGTAGTGTCTGAACCATATCCGTCCCTCCTAATTCTAGAAAAAAACTAGCACATTCTTGTCCCTTTGTAAATAAGGTTATGCTTGACTTCGGGGCAAAATTAGCGCAAAATACATATCAATAAGTATCCTTTGCGATTGGGAAAATTTTCATACCGATGACGGCGATGATAAAGAAGAGTAGCATGGGAGCGGCTGTTTAGAGAGTTGGCGGATGGTGCGAGCCAATCAGTCCCCGGTGTGAATGGGCTTTGGAGCCGTTTTCTTGAACGCGGGAAGATATCCCGCCAGTAGGGAAAAACGGGTTGCTTCCGTTATTGAGATCAAGTGTGCCTGATGCGATCCAAGCTTCAGGCAAACAAGGGTGGTACCGCGAGTTCAAGCTCGTCCCTTTTTGGGGCGGGCTTTTTTATTTTCATCAGCAAAAGGAGGGCGTTGTGACATGGAACGCGTACTGTCAGGAATCCAACCGACGGGCATCGTCACGTTGGGGAATTATATTGGGGCGATGCAACGTTTTGTGAAGTTGCAGGAAGAAGCCGATTGTTATTTTTGCGTCGTTAACTTGCATGCCATTACCATTCCGCAAAATCCGGAAGAACTGAGACAGAAAACATTGGATCTGGTGGCCATGTACTTGGCGACTGGACTTGATCCGTCCAAGGCCACCATCTTCGTGCAGTCGCAGGTTGCGGCCCATGCCGAAGCGGGATGGTTGTTGCAGTGTGTGGCCCGGGTGGGGGAATTGAACCGCATGGTGCAATTCAAAGAGAAGGGAAAAGGGTCTGAATCGGTGGTGGCGGGACTATACACCTATCCGGTTCTGCAAGCGGCGGATATCTTACTGTACAATGCCAACCGGGTGCCCGTTGGCGAAGACCAGAAACAACACTTGGAGCTGACACGTGAGATTGCGGAGCGGTTTAACCGGGATTACGCCGATGTCCTCACGCTGCCCGAGCCGTTTATCGGGGAAGTGGGGGCAAGAATCATGGGTTTGGATAACCCGGAGAAAAAGATGAGCAAAAGCGCCGACAGCGAGTTCAACTACATTACCTTGCTGGATGAACCGAAGAAGATCGAGAAGAAGTTGAAGCGCGCGGTCACGGATTCGGAGAACATGGTTCGCTTCGATCCCGCAACGAAGCCGGGCATCAGCAATTTGCTCAACATCTACAGCAGCTTGTCCGGCAAGCCGATCAAAGAATTGGAAAAAGATTATGAAGGGGTGGGCTACGGTCAGTTTAAGAAGGACCTGATTGAAGTGACGGTGGACCATCTCGCGCCGATCCAAGCGCGCTTCCGGGAAATCAGAAATTCGGATGAGGTGATGAGAGTACTGGAGCAAGGCCGAGAAAAGGCAAGCGAAGTGGCGAATCAAACGTTGCGGCGCATGAAAGATGCCATGGGGATTATTTAATGCAAAAGGATCTCGTCCTGGGTAGGGGCGAGATCTTTTTAAGTGAACTATTCGCCACTAAGTGGCAGAAGTCACAATTTAAAAAACGACCCAGTCGAGTGGGCCGTTCATTGGTCGCATTACGCTTGCAATGCTTGCAATTTTTTAACGAGGCGGGACTTCTTGCGAGCCGCCGCATTTTTATGGATCAGGCCTTTGGTTACTGCTTTGTCCAAGGTGCGAGCAGCTTGGTTGTACAGAACCGCTGCTTTCTCGCTGTCTTGTTGATCAACGGCAACCAGGAATTTTTTCACGGCCGTACGCATAGCGGACTTTTGGGAAGCGTTGCGTTCACGGCGGATTTCGTTAGTTTTAGCACGTTTGATTGCGGACTTGATGTTAGCCAATGCGTTCACCTCCTGTGGGATTGGTTCTCCGCATCCCATTTATGCAACATGCAATATTCTAGCACGAGCCATGGCAAAAAGCAATAACAGGAAGCTCAGAGAATAATTAAATCAAGAAAAAGCAAACTATTAGCGGGAATGCGGGGGGATGTGGCCATCATACATCCCCAATAGATATAGCGGGGAAGGAGGTTCTGCGATGAACCTGGAGCGAAAGGAACATCAAATCGATTTATCCGGCTACTCCATCCGCACAGACCTGGCGCGGGAAGCGCATCAAATGGCGGTGGAGGAGCGAGGGGACGCAAGCGAAATCCCCGGTGTGCGGGTTGAAGAGGACACCCGGGAAGGAATTACCACCAGTTGGATCTGGATTGATGATCAAGCGGGAAGCGAAGCGATGGGAAAATTGCCTGGAACTTACCTGACGATTGAAGTGCCCGCTTTGCGGTCAAAGGATTCAATGTTGGAAAAACGGGTGAGTGAACACTTTGCCGAACAATTTGGACGCTTTTTGTCCGAGATTGGCATAAGGGAGGACGCCTCCTGTTTGGTGGTTGGCCTGGGGAACTGGAATGTGACGGCGGATGCCCTGGGACCGCTCGTCGTGAAACATACGGTGATCACCCGTCATCTGTTTGAGTTGATGCCCGAGTCCGTCGACGAGGGGTACCGGCCCGTCAGTGCCCTCTCTCCGGGCGTTTTGGGCATTACGGGGATGGAGACGAGTGAAATTGTGCACGGCGTGGTGGAGAAATCCAAACCTGACTTTGTCATTGCGTTTGACTCCTTGGCTTCGCGCGCGCTCACCCGGGTCAATACGACCATTCAAGTGGCCGATACCGGCATCCATCCGGGATCGGGTGTGGGAAACAAACGGAAAGCCTTAACCAAAGAATCGCTGGGCGTGCCGGTGATCGCCATCGGTGTGCCCACCGTGGTGGACGCGGTGACGATCGCCCACGATACCATTGATTACGTACTGTCGCATCTGGGGCGGGAAGTGCACGGGATGCGCGCCAATCCGCTGGATCCGCATAATCGCCCCAGCGTGAGGGACCTGCAAAACTACCAAACGCCACCTGAAACCAGAAACCGCATGATGGGGATGTTTGGCGCGCTCGATCCGGAAGAGAAACGGCAATTGATCCACGAGGTATTGTCTCCGCTCGGACAAAACTTGATTGTCACGCCCAAAGAAGTGGACTCCTTTATCGGCAATATGGCCAAATTGCTGGCAAACGGGATGAATTGCGCATTGCATGATGCGGTGACCATGGAGAATGTGGCTTCGCATGTGGGCTGATTCACGTAATCGATGACATATATAAGGAAACTTCGTTTCTGCTGGAGTTTTGAGCTGTTGACTGCGCAAAGTCAACAGCTTTTTTGTCGAACCCAAGATTTGCGTGGCAATTTTTCACATGTGAAAGATATTTTAGAGAGAAGCTGGTCGTGATGCCCGCATCCATTGGTCTGATAGTGATCCGTACAAAAAAGCTTGTAACCTTACTCTCTTTTTATGGGGATCTGGGACTCTCTTTTTAAGAGGAAAGGCACGGCACCGGCCCCATACATTATTCCTGTTTGCCGAAAGGGATCGTTTTTGAGATATATCCCGCAAAGGAAGAGGTGTCTTCCTGTTGCGTTGATAAGACGATGTTGGGGTTTCGGGTTCCGGCGCTTGATGAGGCTCATGAAAAACTGAGTTCGCTCGGTGTGAGATTGGTTTCTTTTCCTGCCTCAAAGCTCATGGGGTCGCTGGGCTCTGGTATTGGATCCTGACGGGCGCAAGATCGAGCTCATCGAATCAGCCTGATCGATGAGTTTTTGCCGATGGGGACAAGCGGTTCCATTTCGGGGAGCTTGTTTCCCAGGGCACTTATCCATTTGCTCTTATATTCTATCAGCCTCTCGAATCAAACATGATAGGTTCTATTTCTCATTCGTCTCTCATAAGCTTTGATGAGATGAATTGATAGAAGGTGAACCTGTTGAAAAATCGGTATCACAGTTTTATCACCGTCAACATGTCACGTCCCAAGACGAGACAAACTTTTGTGCTGCTTTGTTTAATCGTGGCCTTCACCTTCGCGCTGGCGGGGGCGCTTGCCATGGGACAAGCGGAAAGTCGGTTGGCCCCCTCCGAACTCAGTCGTATCACGTCCCATATTTCGTCCAAAACCCTAGTGATGGCCATGGGTGAAAATATCCCTTTTCTGCAAGAAGAGCTGCAGGCGGCGGGCCTGGAAGAAATCGCTTCAAGGATGGCGTTTGAACTGGCCACCAGCATCGATCTCAGAGACCCGCGCACGTATTTGGGGCGGGAACTTCCCATGTATGACTTGTTTGACAGTGAAATTGATATCGCCAGTAGCGATGTCGATTATACGTCGATTCCCATCGAATCCCCGCCGCCACCGAAATTGGAACAAGAGATCATCAAGGCGATGGAAGACTCTGGAAAGGATGTGGATGAAACCCCTTCCGGCACCATCAAACAGAAAAAAGTGCTGATCTACAACACGCACTTCTGGGAATCATATCTGCCCGAGTTGGGGCGGAAGGACCCGCGTTTGGCCTCCGATGTGCAGAAAAACATCACCAGCGTGTCCAAACGCATGGCGCGGGAGTTGGAGGAAATGGGCGTCGGTGCAGTGACAGTCAAGCGGAAATACACTTGGAATTCGGGATCGTATGTTCAATCCCGCAAAATGGTGATCGCGGCATTGGGTCAATATGAAGATGTCACGTATTTGATCGATTTGCATCGCGATGCCCAACGCCGGCCAAAGACTACCAAAGTGGTCAAGGGAAAAGCCTATGCCCGGTTGGCCTTTGTGGTGGGGAGAGAAAGCAAAAACTTTGAAGAGAATCTGCAATTGGCGCGGCAAATGTACAACCAGCTCAACCGCATCGTTCCAGGGATTTGCAGTGCGGTGATTATTAAAAAGCGCGAAAAAGGGAACAACGGAGAATATAACCAATCCCTGTCACCCAACAGCCTGCTCGTTGAAGTGGGAGGCATCGACAACACCTTTGAGGAGGCAAATCGGTCCATCGAGATATTGGCCCGCGTATTGGCGGAAAGAATCCACAAGTCCAAACCGGTATCGAATGAACAGTGAGGTGAATCAGAATGCGCGTGAT
Source organism: Laceyella putida (assembly GCF_042665195.1). NCBI lineage: Bacteria > Bacillati > Bacillota > Bacilli > Caryophanales > Thermoactinomycetaceae > Laceyella > Laceyella putida. The sequence goes on along the minus strand of NZ_JBHTBW010000015.1, from coordinate 66,321 downwards.
GGTGCAATGTTGCTTTCTTGTCATCATGCTCATGGTCGGAATTGGGATCGGTATCAATCAAGCGGAAAAAAATATGCAAATGATGCAAGGGGCGGATGGCGCGCCGCGCGCGATCCAGATCACCCCGACGGAGCAAGGGCGGATCGAAATCGCCGTTCTGGGGCAAACGGTGAAAACGCAAAGCCCCGCATCAGTAGTGAATCAGGAAAAAGTAGACAAAGTGGCCACACAAGTGAAGCAAGGAACCAACATCATGGCCGTCATGGGCAATGAGATGGGCGAGGGCATCAGGCAAATCACGCGTGAATTGGCCGAATGGGTGTTTCGATGGGCTGACTGACAGCCTTATTTTTTTTGCCCGTTTGTGGTTAACTGGTCAATGAAAAGGAAATTCATTTGAAGAGCGGAGAACAGATTGTTATAATTAAGCAATGCAGTCTTGCTATGCACGCAGGAGGGAAATGAACGGGAATGGACAAGAGAGAACGACAAGCAATCATCCGAAATTTTTCGATTATCGCTCATATCGACCACGGCAAATCCACCCTGGCGGATCGGATCCTGGAGAAGACGGGTGCACTCAGCGAACGCGAGATGCAAAACCAATTCTTGGATAAGATGGATCTGGAACGCGAGCGTGGCATTACCATTAAGTTGCAATCAGTTCGCCTGCCATACAAGGCGAAAGATGGGCAGGAGTATATCTTGAATTTGATTGATACTCCGGGGCACGTTGACTTCACTTATGAAGTGTCCCGCAGTTTGCAAGCGTGTGAAGGCGCTCTTTTGGTGGTTGACGCTTCCCAAGGCGTTGAAGCGCAAACGTTGGCAAACGTCTATTTGGCGTTGGAGAACGATCTGGAGATCATTCCCGTTATCAATAAAATCGACCTGCCCAGCGCGGATCCAGACCGGGTGAAAAAGGAAGTGGAAGATGTCATCGGTCTCGATGCCAGTGAAGCGGTGCTCGCTTCGGCGAAAGCAGGAATTGGGATTGAAGAAGTTTTGGAGCAAGTGGTGGAGAAAGTGCCCGCTCCGGAAGGAGATCCAGACGCCCCGCTCAGAGCGCTGATTTTCGACTCCCTTTACGATTCCTATAAAGGGGTCATTATCTACATGCGGGTGGTGGACGGCACCATTAAGAAAGGGATGCGCATCCGCATGATGGCGACGGAAAAAGAATATGATGTCACCGAAGTGGGAGCTTTCGCGCCCCATCCGATGATCATGAGTGAACTGTCGGCGGGGGAAGTGGGCTTTGTGGTGGCCAACATCAAGAATGTTCGTGACACCCGGGTGGGGGATACGATCACGGATGCCGACAATCCCGCAAGTGAGCCGCTGCCGGGATATCGTCGGATCAACCCCATGGTGTTCTGCGGATTGTATCCGGTGGAGTCTTCAGAGTACGACGATCTTCGGGAAGCGCTCGAGAAGCTGGAGCTGAACGACGCTTCGCTCACCTATGAGCCGGAGACGTCGACCGCTTTGGGCTTTGGTTTCCGTTGCGGATTTTTGGGGCTCCTGCACATGGAGATCATTCAGGAACGGATCGAACGGGAGTTCGGCATTCCGCTGATCACCACGGCGCCAAGCGTTGTTTACAAGGTGTATCAAACCGACGGCACCGTATTGGAGATTGAGAATCCGACCCTGATGCCGGAAACCCAAAAGATCGATCGCGTGGAAGAGCCTTATGTGAAGGCGTCGATCATGGTGCCCAACGATTTTGTCGGCGCTGTGATGGAAATCTGCCAGAACAAGCGCGGCAATTACGTCGACATGAGCTACATCGACACGAACCGCGTGAATTTGACCTATGAGTTGCCATTGGCTGAAATCGTCTATGATTTCTTTGATCAATTGAAATCCAGCACCAAAGGTTACGCTTCGTTCGATTATGAATTGATTGGCTATAAGGCATCGGACCTGGTGAAGATGGATATTCTCCTGAACGGGGAAGTGGTTGACGCCTTATCCTTTATCGTGCATCGCGACCGCGCCTACCATCGCGGACGCGCGCTTACCGAGAAATTGAAAAAGCTGATCCCGCGCCAGATGTTTGAAGTGCCGATCCAAGCGGCGATCGGCAATAAAATCATTGCTCGGGAGACGATCAGCGCGATGCGCAAAAACGTGTTGGCGAAGTGTTATGGCGGGGACATCAGCCGGAAACGGAAACTGCTGGAGAAACAAAAAGAAGGGAAGAAGCGTATGAAAGCGGTGGGAAGTGTGGAAGTGCCGCAAGAAGCTTTCATGGCCGTTCTCAAAATTGACGACAGCAAGTAAGGGGTGAAGCCGTAGGCGGAAGGTTGTCCGCTTGCGGCTTTTTTGACCATGTTTTTGACAAGGAGGAAACTTTATGGCTCCCCAAGCCGTCTATATCCATATACCGTTTTGCACAAACAAATGTCATTACTGCGATTTTACGGCCTATGTGGTGGATGGTCAGCCGGTGGATGATTATTTGGCCGCGCTTGATCAAGAAATGGCCTTAACCGTGTCTGCCGTCCCCCCTGGAGCCATTCGCTCCATTTTTATCGGCGGAGGAACACCGACGGTGTTGACACCCCGGCAGATGGATCGCCTCTTGTCCAGCATCCGCCGCTATTTCCCTCTCTGGGATGAGTCGATCGAATTTACCATTGAAGCCAATCCGGGAACGACAGGTCCCGAGTTGCTCCGCGTGATGCGGGCGGGTGGGATTAACCGGATCAGCTTTGGAGCGCAAACCTTCCGCCCTGATTTGCTTGAGCGGATTGGACGCATCCATGGAGTGGAGGAGATCAAACGAGGGGTGGAGTTGGCGCGGGAAGCAGGCTTTGCCAATCTGTCGCTTGACCTGATGTTTGGGCTGCCTACCCAGACGGTGAGTGATATGGAAGAGACATTGCGGCAAGCGGTCGCCCTGGCGCCGGAACATTTCTCCTGCTATAGCCTGAAAGTGGAAGAAGGAACCTTGTTTCACCATTTGCACGAACGGAAAGAATTGCCGTTGCCGTCTGAAGATGCGGAGTTGGCAATGTACCAATTGACTCGTTCCTATCTCGCGGAACAAGGATATGCGCAGTACGAAGTGAGCAATTTTTCCAAGCCGGGTCGAGAAAGCCGCCATAATCTGACTTATTGGCTAAACGAAGAGTATTATGGTTTTGGAACAGGGGCTCATGGGTATGTGCAAAAACGCCGCCACGCCAACATCAAGGGCGTAAAAGAATATGTTCAGCGACTGGAGCGGAACGAACTCCCCATCGCCGAAAGTTACCCGGTCAGCCGCACGGAAGAGATGGAGAACTTTATGATCTTGGGTCTGCGTTTGATGGAGGGGGTGAGCCGGGACAAATTTCAGCGTTTGTATGGTGTGGAGCTGGAGCAAGTGTTTGGCTCGGTCCTGACGCGACTGCTGACGAAAGGGCTGCTTGATTTGAACGGCGACCGCTATCGTTTGACGGAAAAAGGATTGATATTTGGCAATGACGTGTTTGCTGATTTTTTAGGGAGCATTGATTTATGAATGGATAGATTGACATCAATTCGCCCCTTTGGTAATTTTAAATTAGTATTTTAGCACTCGACCATAAGGAGTGCTAACAAGGAGGGGAGGCAGATGTTAACCGAGCGCCAAAAACGGATTCTCTGGGCAATTATCGACGATTATATTATCTCAGCAGAACCTGTCGGCTCACGCACCGTGTCCAAGAAGAAGGGGGTCGATGTGAGCGCGGCGACCATCCGCAATGAGATGGCTGATTTGGAAGAGATGGGTTTTTTGGAGCAGCCACATACATCTGCCGGCCGAATACCTTCGCAAAAAGGGTATCGTTTCTACGTTGATCATCTCTTAAAACCATATATGTGGTCAAAAGAAGACTTGCTGGCATTGCATGAGTTTTATGCTTTGAAAGTGGATCATGTCGAGCAAGCGATTAAGCATATGAATTCAATCCTTGCTTATTTGACCAATTGCATGACCTTCATTTTGGGTCCAAATTTATCAGAGAGTCGATTGAAACATCTGCACATCATCCCGTTGTACGACCGTCTTGCCGTCTCCATCATGGTGACGGATACGGGACATGTTCACCAGCAGCGCATTCTGTTGCCGGAAGACATTCCGTGGACCACGCTGGAGAAGATGGTGAATCTCTTGAACCATCGCCTCAGCGGTGCCCCGATGTCCAAGTTGGATCAGATTGTGGCGCGGGAGTTGACGGAAGAACTTCAGCGGCATGTCGACCACTTTGAAAAGTTGACGGATCTGACCGTTCAGCTATTGCAGACGGAACAGGAAGACCGAGTCTATACGAGTGGGACGACACGCATTTTGGAACAGCCGGAGTTTCGCGATGTGGATAAGATGAAATCGCTCTTGGATCTCGTAGAGGCGAATGAGGCGCTGATTCAACTGCTAAAGCCAAAAGCTGATGGCGTACAGGTGCGAATAGGATATGAGAACGATTTAGAAGCCGTGCAAGACTGCAGCGTGATCTCAGCTTCTTATATGATAAACGGCAAACCGGTTGGAACCATAGGTGTACTCGGACCGACGCGAATGGATTACGGCCGTGTCATTGGAATTCTTGATTTTTTAGCAAAAGATTTCTCTAGACGGTTGAGCATGCTCTATGAAAAAGAATAAACTAAGCATATTAGGATGTACCACGCGTGTTTAGGGGTTCATAGAAATAAAAGGAACCCCTATGCCCATGTAGAGAAAGGAAGGGGAAACCCGGTGCCGGATAAAGTCCATCTACACCAAGAAAAAGAGGAGGCGCGTCTGTCCGCGCTCCAATCCAATGCCAATGCCGTTAAATCTGTTGCACAGGCGGTTGCCTCCACACTCGGCCCCAAGGGTCTCGACACCATGCTCGTCAACTCCAAAAATGAAGTGATTGTGACCAATGACGGTGTGACCATTTTGGATCGCATGGAAATCACCCATCCGGCGGCCAAGATGATTGTCAACGTGGCTAAGTCGCAACAAGATGAAATGGGCGATGGAACCACAACAGCCACGTTGCTGGCTTCCGCGCTGGTGGATGAGGGTGTGAAGCAGGTGACACGAGGGGTTCCAGTGACCAAAGTCATCGCGGGAATCCAACGCGGAATCCGCTTTGCCCTGATCAAAATGCAGGAACGGGCCCGCACGATTTACGAATTGGATGATGAATGGCTGCAACGGATTGCGTTTACCGCCAGCCGCGAGAATGAAGATATCACCTTGGCGGTGATTGAGGCCGCCCATATGGTTGGTCGCGAAAAGCTGTTGGAAAAAGGGTTTAAACTATCCAGTTGCGTCGTCGCCCATCCGCGCATTGAAAGCAATGTGTTCTCGGGGATCGTCATCAGCAAAACCCGGATGAACCCGCAGATGCCGCGAAAGAGGGAAAACGCGCGGGTGCTGGTGTTGGCTGATGCGTTAGAACCGGAATCCTTCTCCGATGAAGTGCGCACGGACGAAGCGTTCAACCGCAAGGAGCGGTTGCGGGAAGAGTTTTACGTCATGCTGGAGCATTTGATTCATTTGAATGTGGGCTTTATCGTCACAGACGGAGCTGTTGACCCCCACGCGGAAGAAGTCCTTACGGATGCCGGGGTGATCGTGGTTTCGGAGGTTGCGCGCGAAGAGCTGGAGAAAGTATCTGAATATACTGGAGCGCGTCAAATCAAACGAAGCGGACTGAAGAAAAGCCCGGAAGAGATCGAAGCCTTATTGGGATATTGTTCCGAAGTGGAAGATGACGAAGTTCTCGCCCGAATCCGGATTACCGGCGGGCACGGGAAGCCGTTTGCAACCATTTTGGTCGGAGCGGCGACGGAAGAAGTGGTGGAAGAGCGCGAACGGATATGCAAGGATGCAGCATCAGCGGTGCAAGCGGCGATTCACGGCGGATTTGTGCCGGGCGGCGGGGCCGTCGAACTGGCGATCGGGCGTGATGTCGAACATTTCCGCGATACGGTGCAAGGGATGGAACGGTTTGGCGTATCGGCGGTGGCGGAAGCCCTGCAACGCCCCATGAGCCAAGTGGTCGCCAATGCCGGATTCAACCCCTTGGAAAAAATCGAAGCGGTCAAAGCATTGCAACTAAAACGTCAATCTGATTCCTTGGGAATCGATTGCGATCGGGGTACGGTTGCGGATATGATTGAAATGGGGGTTGTCGACCCGCTCCCGGTCAAAGCGCATGCGCTGCAAACAGCAGGAGAAGTTGCCATTGCGATTTTGCGCATCCACACGGTTGTGAAGATGAAAGAAGACCCTGTTTTCTAATATAGGAGGACCAGAATGATGAAGCATGAAAATGAAGAGCTTCAGCATCCAACTGGAAGCCAACCCTCTGCAAATGAAGAATCATTTGAGGAGCAGGCAAGTGTACATACGGGTGCCGAGGAATCCTCACCCGCCGAAGGATCTCTTGAGCAAGAGCTGGAGCAAACCAAGCAATTGGCGGAGAAGTGGCAGAGGCAAGCGGAGCAACACCGCGAGCTTTATTTACGTGCACTTGCCGACCTGGAGAACTACCGTCGCCGGGCTCGCAAAGAGAAAGAAGAAGTGGCCAAATATGCGGTGGTTCCCTTTCTTGAAAAACTCTTGCCCGTGCTCGACAACTTTGAGCGCGCCTTGGATGCGGCGGATCAAAGTGAAGATGCGCGAATGTTGCAAGAAGGAATTGAGATGGTGTATCGTCAATTCTTAAATGTTCTGTCTGAAACTGGTTTGACGATGATTGAGACTGAAGGAAAACCGTTCAACCCGCATGAGCACAACGCAGTCATGCAAGTGGAGACGGATCATATGGCGCCTGGCATGGTTGTTGAAGAACTGCAAGCGGGGTACCGTTACCTGGACCGTGTGATTCGTCCATCAATGGTCAAAGTGAGCCAATAAAAATACTACTTACGCAAAGGTTGAGGTAGGAGGTTAGTAGTCAATGGGTAAAGTAATTGGAATTGACTTAGGGACAACCAACTCATGTGTAGCATTTATGGACGGCAATGAGGCTGTCGTCATTCCCAACGCAGAAGGTGGCCGCACCACCCCCTCTGTAGTGGGGTTCTCCAAAACGGGTGAACGCTTGGTCGGGGAAGCCGCCAAACGCCAAGCCATCACCAATCCGGAAAAAACGATCATTTCCATCAAGCGCTATATGGGAACAGACCATAAAGTGCAAATTGATGACAAAGCATATAGCCCGCAAGAAATCTCCGCGATGATTCTGCAAAAGTTAAAAGCGGATGCTGAGGCTTATCTGGGCGAAACGGTAACCCAAGCCGTCATCACCGTTCCTGCATACTTTAATGATAGCCAACGCCAAGCGACCAAAGACGCCGGACGGATCGCCGGTTTGGAAGTGTTGCGCATCATCAACGAGCCAACCGCTGCCGCGCTGGCATACGGTATGGAAAAATCGGAAGACCAAAAAATCCTCGTCTTTGACTTGGGTGGCGGTACCTTTGACGTATCCATCCTTGAGCTGGGCGATGGCGTGTTTGAAGTATTGTCGACCAGTGGGGATAACCAACTGGGCGGTGACGACTTTGACCAAGTCATCATCGATTATCTCGTGCAAGAGTTCAAAAAGGAAAACGGCATTGATATCAGCCATGACAAAATGGCCGTCCAACGCTTGAAAGACGCGGCGGAAAAAGCGAAAAAAGACTTGTCCGGCGTGTTGACCACGACGATTTCGCTTCCGTTCTTGACAGCTGACGCGACGGGTCCAAAACATTTGGAAGTCACGTTAACCCGCGCCAAATTTGAAGAGTTGAGCGCCAACCTGATTGAACGGACCATGGCTCCAACCCGTCAGGCGCTGAGCGATGCGGGACTCACTCCGAATGATATCGATAAAGTGATCCTGGTTGGCGGATCGACCCGGATTCCCGCAGTGCAGGAAGCGATTAAGCGCTTAATCGGCAAAGAGCCAAGCAAAGGGGTTAACCCAGACGAAGTCGTGGCGATGGGTGCGGCGATCCAAGGCGGGGTATTGTCCGGCGATGTGAAAGATATCGTCTTGCTGGATGTGACGCCGCTGTCCCTCGGAATTGAAACCCTGGGTGGCGTCTTCACCAAATTGATCGAGCGCAACACGACGATCCCAACCGAGAAGTCCCAAATTTTCTCCACCGCGGCGGACAACCAAACCTCTGTGGACATTCACGTTCTGCAAGGGGAACGTCCGATGGCGGCCGACAACAAACCATTGGGCCGTTTCCAACTGACGGATATTCCACCGGCGCCACGGGGAATTCCACAAATTGAGGTCACCTTCAAAATCGACGCCAACGGGATTGTGCATGTATCGGCGAAAGACAAAGCAACCGGCAAGAGCCAAGCGATCACGATTCAATCTTCCGGCGGTCTGAGCGATGAAGAGATCGAACGCATGGTAAAAGAGGCGGAGATGCATGCGGAAGAAGACAAAAAGCGCCAAGAACAAGTGGAAACCCGCAACAAAGCGGACCAATTGATCTTTACCACCGAGAAGACCATTAAGGATCTCGGCGATAAAGTGGATAAAGCTGAGTTGGATAAAGCAAACCAAGCGAAAGATCAGCTGAAAAAAGCGCTCGAAGAAGATAATCTGGAAGAAATGAAAAAAGGTATTGAAGAATTGGAGCAAGCTGTGCAACAATTATCTGTAAAACTGTATGAAAAAATGCAGCAAGAAGCAAACCAAGCACAAGGATCAGAAGCTTCCGCGGAGAAAAAAGATAATGTCGTTGATGCTGAGTATGAAGAGGTAAAAGAAGAAGAGAAATAAAGAGGAGAAGGGAAGAGTTCTCCTCGACTGGAAAGTCAATGTCGAGGCTCTGCCTTGCTTGGCTTTCCATTTTTTGTGGATATGTTTGCTGGATGGTTGAGTTAGAAGAGGAGGTGACCCGGTGAGCAAACGTGACTATTATGAGGTGCTAGGTATTAGCCGCGATGCCTCTGATGATGAGATTCGCAAAGCCTACCGAAAATTGGCACGCAAATATCACCCAGACGTAAACAAAGAAGCAGATGCAGAACAAAAGTTTAAAGATGTGAAAGAAGCATATGAAGTATTGAGCGATCCGCAGAAAAAAGCCAGTTACGATCGCTTTGGTCATGCTGATCCTACCGGTGGATTTGGTGGGGGAGCTGGTGCGGGAGCCGGATTTGACGCCGATTTTGGGTTCGGGGACATTTTTGATATGTTTTTTGGCGGCGGAAGACGCAATAATCCCAACGCCCCCCGTCAAGGTGCCGATTTGGAATATCGCCTGCAAATTGATTTTAAAGATGCCGTATATGGCAAAACTGTGGATGTTGTCATTCCGCGCACCGAAACGTGCGACCAATGCCACGGATCAGGAGCCAAGCCGGGGACCAAGCCGGAAACCTGTTCTGTATGCCAGGGAAGCGGACAGACGGAAGTAGTGCAAAATACACCGTTTGGCCGTGTGGTTAACCGTCGGATCTGCCACGCTTGTAACGGAACGGGCCAATTGATCAGAGAGAGATGCACCCATTGCTCCGGGCAAGGACAAGTGAAGAAAAAGAAAAAAATCAACGTCAAAATTCCAGCAGGTATCCACGAAGGCGCTCAATTGCGCGTAAGCGGTGAAGGTGAACCCGGGATGAATGGCGGGCCACCAGGAGATCTCTATATCACGATTTATGTTAAGCCGCACGAGTTTTTCAAACGGGAAGGCGACGATCTGGTGTGTGAATTGCCAATCACCTTTGGGCAAGCCGCTCTGGGTGATGAAGTGATTGTTCCCACCTTGAATGGTCGTGCCCGGCTGAAGGTGCCCGCAGGCACGCAAACGGGGACCGAATTCCGTTTGCAAGGGAAAGGGGTTCCACGTCTGCGGGGATATGGTGAAGGTGATTTGCGCGTCAAAGTGCGCGTGGTCACACCATCCAAGCTGACGGAGGAACAAAAAGAGGCGCTTCGCAAGTTTAGCCGGCTCTGTGGTGAATACATTAACCAAGAGCAGTCCAATAACTTCTTCGATAAGATGAAACAAGCGTTTCGCGGCGACTAATGAACTTAAACGGGCATCTTTGCCCGTTTTTCTTTATCATTTGGAGGGATTATATTGAATTGGATAGAGATTTGTGTCCATACCAGTCAAGAGGCGACAGAGGCTGTCAGTTATATCTTGCAGGAACTTGGAGCGGACGGAGTGTCCATCGAAGATCCTGAAGTGCTTCATCGCACCTGGGATAACCAATTTGGCGAAATCATTGAATTGTCGCCGGATGATTACCCGCAAGAAGGCGTGCGTGTAAAAGCATATCTGTCCGAATTGGAATGCACAGATGTGGACGGGTTTGTGGCCGAGGTAAAAGAGCGATTGGCGGAGTTGCAAGCGGCCCAGTTTGATGTGGGATCGGCTATTGTCACAACGCAAGCAGTGAGCGAATCCTCTTGGGAAGATGAGTGGAAAAAATATTACAAAACAATTAAAGTGACGGACCGCATCGTGATCAAGCCTGAGTGGGAACGTTATACGCCCGCTTCACCGGATGAGCGCATCATTGAATTGGACCCCGGGATGGCTTTTGGCACGGGAACCCATCCCACCACCATGCTTTCCATCCGGTTGCTGGAGAAATATCTCAAGCCGGGACAGCGTGTGATCGATGTGGGTTGCGGCAGCGGGATTTTGAGCATTGTAGCGGGGAAGCTGGGTGCCGAGCCGATTTTGGCCCTTGATTTGGACCCGCTTGCGGTAGAGAAGGCACGGGAAAACATCGCCTTGAATCACTTGTCGGGGCGAGTGACCGTGCGACAAGGAGACTTGTTAAAAGGCGTGGCTGGCACGGCGGATGTCGTGGTGGCCAACATCTTGGCGGAGATTATTTTGAAGTTCGTCCATGAGCTTCCGCGTGTCCTGGTTCCCGGGGGAACGTTTGTCGCTTCCGGGATTATTGAAGAGAAGAAGGGGAAGGTGGAAGAAGCATTGGCCATGATCGGGCTTGAAATTTTGGAAACCATTCACCAAGATGGCTGGGTAGCTATCGCCGCGAAAAAATGGTAAACTGATAGGAGTGTCAAATGCAAAGATATTTCATTGCACAAGAACAAATCATGGAGACAACCATTCGACTTGTCGGAGAGGATGTCCATCATATAAAAAATGTGATGCGCAATAAACCTGGCGACCAGATCATCTGTTGCGCCGGCCAGGGCATCGACTACCTGGTGGAGATTGAATCCCTCGACAGCAGTGAGGTCATGACGCGCATTGTTGAGCGGATGCCCTCGAAAGGGGAACCCCGGACGAAGATCCTGCTTGCGCAATCACTGCCGAAAGGCGATAAATTGGAATGGATTCTGCAAAAAGGAACGGAGCTGGGTGCGTCAGCCTTTTTGCCGTTTTCCTCGGAACGAAGCATTGTAAAACTCGATGCCCGTAAAATTGACAAGAAAAAAGAACGGTGGGACCGGATTGTGAAAGAAGCCGCCGAACAAGCTCATCGTGGAGCGGTGCCGACGGTGGCCACTCCGTTGTCCTGGAAGGCGCTTTTACAAGAAATAACAAAGCGAGAATGCGCTTGGATCGCTTATGAAAAAGGAGGTCTCCCCTTGGCCGAAGCAATTGGATCGGCCGCGGATGAGATCTTGTTCATCGTGGGCCCGGAAGGCGGGTTTACTGAGGCTGAGATTCAAGAAGCGAAAGAAGCAGGTGCAGTGCCAATCTCGCTTGGTTCACGTATATTGCGAACAGAGACCGCGCCCCTTATGGCGCTCTCTTGCATCTTGTTCGCAAGGCAAGATCTAGGAGGTGACTAAGCATGAGAACGGTTGCGTTTCACACATTGGGATGCAAAGTGAATGCGTATGAGACTGAAGCGATGTGGCAACTGTTTAAGCAAGCGGGTTATACCCGGGTGGAATTCGAGGAAAAAGCTGACGTATATCTGATCAATACATGTACGGTTACCAACACGGGGGACAAGAAGAGCCGCCAGGTGATCCGCCGGGCGATTCGCCGTAATCCCGATGCTGTGATTGCCGTGACGGGATGTTACGCCCAAACTTCTCCCGCAGAAGTGGCGGCGATTCCCGGCGTGGATATTGTGGTGGGCACCCAAGGGCGCGATAAGCTGACTGAGTATGTGGAGCAATACTTGGCGCAGCGCCAACCGATCAATGCGGTGGGCAATATCATGAAACAACGCGAGTATGAAGAATTGGATGTGCCCGCATTTGCCGATCGGACCCGCGCTTCGCTGAAGATCCAAGAAGGGTGCAACAACTTCTGCACCTTCTGCATCATTCCTTGGGCCAAAGGGCTCTCCCGCAGCCGCAAGCCGGAAAATGTCTTGCAACAAGCTCGTCAGCTTGTTGCGGCGGGATACAAGGAGATCGTGTTGACCGGGATTCATACGGGTGGCTATGGCGACGACTTTGAAAATTACAAGCTGGCCGATTTGCTTTGGGACTTGGATAAGATCGAGGGGTTGAACCGGGTGCGGATCAGTTCGATCGAAGCGAGCCAGATTGATGAGCGCGTGATCGAAGTGTTGAACGCGTCCGAGAAGATGTGCCGTCACCTGCACATCCCGCTCCAGGCCGGGGATGACGAAGTGTTGAAGCGGATGCGCCGCAGATACACAACGGCGGAGTTTAAAGAGAAAATCATGCTGTTGCATGAAGCGATGCCCAATGTGGCCATCACCACCGATATGATCGTGGGCTTCCCGGGTGAAACCGAAGAACAGTTTGAAAATGGATATCGGTTTGTGGAAGAACTTAAAATGTATCAAATGCACGTCTTCCCATATTCCAAACGGACCGGAACACCGGCCGCGCGCATGCCGGACCAAGTGCCGGAAGAGGTGAAGCATGAGCGCGTGCGCAAATTGATTGATCTTTCCAATCGTTTAACCTTGGAGTATGCCCAAAAGTTTGTTGGTGACGTGTTGGAAGTGATTCCGGAACGCCCTTATAAAGAAGACCCAACCAGCGGGCTTTATATGGGATATACCGATAATTACCTGCAAGTGGCGTTCCCCGCGACGGAAGAGATGGTAGGGAAAGTGTGCCGGGTGCGGATCGATGAGGTTGAATCGCCTGAGTACTGCCGCGGCACGTTCGTCCGTGTGATCGATGATGTGCCCCGTCCGGCGCGTGTAGGTTAATGCCGATACAAACAGCTGTGATCCCAATAGGGAACCGGCTGTTTTTTTGTTTGCCGGAGAGGGAAAAAAGTGGGGATCGATGATGGAAAGGGGAATGGCTTATGGCTCGGTTGTTTCATTATCATTATTGGACACCCCGTGTAGAGGAGATGGAGCGATGTTATTTGGCATGCGATTTTAAACTGAACCAACGGGTGGGGCGCGTCCCAGGAGCCGAATGGCGACGGTGGGACATGTGTAACTGGGCAGAGCTGCGGAAAAGGAATGTGATGTTGCGGATCATTGAGATGGTTATGGGAGAAGTGAATGTCACCTTTGGCATGGGAAAACAGGATTTGTTTGATCATGTGGGTTTCCAAGTGGATGAAGACGGGATGCTGGCGATTTGCAAACGGGCGGTATTAAAAGGGTGGCCTGTAGAGCGAAATGAACGGAGAACCTTTATCACCACTCCGTGGACGTTTCGTGTCGAGTTGATGTTGCAACCTGTGATTGAAGAACCATCCAACTGTCGCATCCGTTCGCTGACCATGGCCGTCCACGGTGATCTAGCACCGGTTGGCGAGTTGGCCCAACTGTTGGATATTCCAATGTTTACCCAGCCAGATTCGCTCCGGTTGTCTGACGGTGAATGGGAGTGGATCATTCATTCCGGCGAAAAGACACGGGTGGAAGAAGTGAGACTGGCCACGCCATCAGCAAGCGTTTCGGTCACTGATCCGGTGGGGGTTAGACTCCTCCTTGGCTAAGCGCTTGTACCGACACCCTTTTCTGTGCTATGATCGCTAAGCAAACCGATAAAAAGGATGGGCTACATATGAAGGAGATTTCTGCTGGTGGTGTGGTGTACCGTGAAGGCCAAGCAGGCATTGAAATCTTGATGATTGAAGACCGCTTTGGCCGCTGGACCCTCCCCAAGGGCAAAAAGGAAGCGGGCGAGACAGATGAAGAGACCGCCTTGCGTGAAATTCTTGAAGAGACGGGGATTACGGGCACGATCGTGGAGCGCCTTCACACAATTTCTTATCAATATACCCATGCTGAGCGCGGTGCCGTGGACAAAACGGTTCATTATTATCTCGTTCGGGCCGAATCAGGGGTGGAAACGCCCCAATTGGAAGAGATTAACGGAGTGGTCTGGCTGTCGCCCAGAGAGGCATGGGAGAAACAGACTGGTTTGGGCTATGATAATAATGATGAAGTGATGAGATTGGCTCTTGCGAAGTTAGAACCAATGGGAAAGGATGAACAGAAATGAACGCAAAAGAGATTGCAGCCATGATTGATCATACTTTACTGAAGCCAGAAGCGACAAAAGAGCAAATTCAAGAACTTTGCCGAGAAGCGAAAGAACATGACTTTGCTTCTGTCTGCGTGAATCCCTACTGGGTGAAAGAAGCGGCGGCCCAGTTGGCGGGCAGCCAAGTGGCGGTATGTACGGTGGTCGGGTTTCCGCTGGGAGCGACCACTTCCGAAGTCAAAGCGTTTGAAACGAAAAACGCTATCCAAAACGGTGCAACCGAAATCGATATGGTGATGAATGTGGGCGCCCTCAAGTCAGGTGACGTGGAAACGGTGAAACGCGATATCCAAGCGGTTGTGGAAGCGGCTAATGGTGTACTGGTCAAAGTCATTTTAGAAACAGGGCTCCTGACGGATGAGGAGATTGTGACCGCTTGTGAGCAAGCCAAAGCGGCGGGCGCCCACTTTGTGAAGACTTCCACCGGTTTTGGCAAGGGTGGGGCTACGGTGGAAGCCATCCGCCTGATGAGACAAACCGTGGGTCCTGATTTGGGCGTAAAAGCCTCGGGCGGTGTGCGCGATCAAGAGACCGCGATGCAAATGATCCAAGCGGGTGCCAATCGCATCGGAGCCAGTGCCAGTGTGGCGATTGTCACCGGCGGTAAAGGGACGGGGGCTTATTAAAGCCTCCTTTTTTTTGCCAAGCGAAGGACTCATCCGGAATCAGGCGGGTGATGACCGAAGCGAAAGCATCGCAAAAAGGCAATACGGCGACCGAGCAGATGACATTGAACAAGGTTTGGATATGGGCGATTTGGGTGGCGGGATCCGATGAAAGATGGGAACTGATCTCGCAGATCAATGGTATCATGGGCGTGAAAATGGCGGCGCCGCCCACATTTAACAGCAAATGGGCCAGCGCGACCTGCTTTGAGGCCATATTGGCGCCGATGGAGGCGATCATCGCCGTGACGCAAGTGCCCACATTGCTCCCGAACACAACCGCGATCGCAAAGGGCAGGGTGATCACACCCGTGGCGTAAAAGCCCATTGTTATCGCAATGCAAGCGCTGCTGCTATGTATGAGGGCGGTTAGCAGCATGCCGACCAGCAGGCCGCTGACAACGGGATTGCCGCTGTGTTGGATAAACCACTCTACCCAGCCCTGTTCCTTCAGCGGAGCGGCGATTAATTGCATCAGATGGATGCCCCAGAAGATGGCTCCGAACCCAAGCAAAACTTTGCCCAGCAGTTGGAGGGGCTCTTGGGGAAACAGGCGCAAGACAAGTCCGATGACAAAAAGTGGAATGGCAAAGTCCTCTATATTCAATGTCAGCATCTGCGTGGTGATGGTTGTGCCGATGTTGCTGCCAAGGATGATTCCGATCGTATGGGCAAATGACAAGATGCCGGCGTTGACAAACCCGATGGTGAGCACGGTTACCGCCGTGCTGCTCTGCAGGCAGGCGGTGGTGAGGATGCCGGTGATGAATCCCCGCAGAGGTGTGCGGGTAAATTGCAACAGGATTTGGTGCAATCGTTCGCGGGCAAGAGCTTCCAATCCTGTCCGCATCCATCCCAAACCATATAAAAAAATGGCCAAGCCAATACAAAACGGCAGGATGATCGTAGTCCAGATCATGGCGGTTCCTCCTTGTCCTTTTCACATGTATATGGTGGACAGGAAAGGGGGATGACCAGTAAAATGAAAATAAGCCCTTGGCGAAAGGGCCTGATTATAACAACTATACAGGAAGGATGGTTTCATCAATCCGACCGCTTCGGATATTTAGGGAGATAAGGTGTGCTTTCAAATCCGCTGAAATCCGGGCGATACAGCTCTGGGAAGCCTGGCAGGGCACGAGCTTGTTTATCATGGAAAGAGGATAAGGGTTCCAGAACGCCAAAAATGGTCCACGTCCCGGTGTCTAAATCTTCTGCTAATCTTGGTGCTTTAAATTGGGAAAGCAGATCATCCGTATCATCGGTACCCTCTTTCTGTGCGGGGGGTTGATCTTTTTTTTTGTGCATTGAGTTGAGTTCTTCTTTGACGATTTTTCGAATCATTCGCTTCAGATGCGATTCTCGGACAGGGGATGGTTGAAACATGATACGCCTCCTTCCTGTGTAGGGGTGTTATATCATATGTTATTGGAAAAAATGAGTGAATGATCAGATGCGCTTTTCAAGTGGAGGTTACAAACTGTGGAAAATTGCATTTTTTGCCAAATCATTGAAGGGAAAATCCCATCCAACAAAGTATATGAAGATGAGTATGTGCTCGCATTTCATGACATTCAGCCAGTCGCGCCAACGCATGTGCTGGTCATTCCCAAGCGGCATATCACCTCATTGATGGAGCTGGCTCCGGAAGATCACGTCATCGCAGGAAAAATTTTCTCGTCGATTCAAACGATCGCGCGTGAATTGGGTCTTGCTGAAAAGGGCTTTCGTGTAGTAAATAATATAGGGAAAGATGGTGGACAAACCGTCTATCATATCCACTTTCATCTGATCGGTGGCAGAACCTTAACCTGGCCCCCAGGCTAATTTTGACATCAATCAGTATGCTAAGTTATAATAAAAGTTGACTGCTTATTTTTCCAACGGTTTGTCAGGGTTTCTGCTCTGAGGTTGGGCATCGTTGGCTATTTCACATTTGCAGGAGTTGTTGGTGCTGATCCTCCTGAGGGGATAAGGCCGCTAACTGCGTGGAAATGTGTGGGTCTTTTTCCTTAAGCTTAGGCTGCCCGCCCAAGCGGCCTAGCGGACCCGTGGAGGGAGGGAATAGCATGGTTGAAACCCGAGTGCGGAAAAACGAATCGCTGGACGCTGCGTTGCGTCGCTTTAAGCGTTCTTGCGCGAAAGATGGCGTTTTAGCTGAAGTTAGAAAGCGCGAGCGCTATGAAAAGCCAAGCGTGCGTCGTAAGAAGAAAGCCGAAGCCGCTCGTAAAAAGCGTAGCAAGTAGTGAGGTGTCAACACGTTGAGTCTTTTAGCACAGTTAGATCAAGATATGAAGTTGGCTCTCAAGGATAAAAACAAAAGCAAACTCTCTACCATTCGCATGCTCAAAGCTGCGGTAAAAAAAGTGGAGATTGATAAGCGGCGTCCTCTTACCGATGACGAAGTGCTTGAGGTCATCACGAAAGAAGTGAAACAACGGCGGGATTCCATTGCGGAATACGAGAAAGCCGGACGTGATGATTTGGTCGAAAAAGAAAAAGAAGAATTGGTTATCTTACAATCTTACTTACCTGAGCAATTGACTGAGGAAGAAGTGCGGGCGATTGTTGCCGAAGTGGTACAAGAAGTCGGGGCTTCTTCCAAAGCGGAAATGGGAAAAGTGATGAGTGCCATCATGCCTAAGGTGAAAGGCCGTGCGGATGGACGACTTGTCAACCGTCTGGTGTCAGAGGCTTTAGGTTCTTAGCAGCGTGTTAATAACACGCTGTTTTTTTATAAAAGCGAAGGGAGCAAGGAGCACAGATGACAGAAATCGCTCAATTGTTAACCCATCCCGGCGTAATGACGATTTTGCTCGCCATCGGGTTGATCGGCCTGTCCGTCGAGTTGTTGGCCCCTGGATTGGCATGGCCGGGGATCATCGGTGGGATCTCGTTCTTTGCCTTTTTCTGGGCTTCCTTTATGACCGAACCCTTGGGTTGGGGAATACCGGGGTTATTTGTCTTGGGCGTGATTTTGCTAATATTGGAAATGGTCCTTCCCACATTGGGGATCATTGGGATATTGGGAGGGATCGCCCTCTTTGCTTCGTTGGTGATGACCGTCTCCAGCATCTGGGTGGTGGCTGTGGGTTTATTGTTGGCTTTGGTCGTCATTTGGATCTTGTTTAAGTTCTTTGGTTTGAAAGTCCGTTGGAATCAATTGGTTTTACGGGATGAACAGAAAAATGAAGCGGGTTACGTTTCCTCAAGAGACCGTCGCGAGCTGTTGGGGCAAGTGGGGGTTACCCTCACGACACTGCGTCCGTCCGGTTTTGCCCAGTTTGGTGAACAAAAAGAAGATGTCGTGAGTGAAGGGGAAGTCATCCCCGACGGTGTAAAAGTGAAGGTGATCGCGGTGGAAGGCATGCGTGTCGTTGTGCGGAAAGAGGTTGAAAAAGAGTGAGAAACGGGTATGAATAAGATGTGTTGTCAGGTTCCATTGATGATTGAAAGAGGTAAAAGGAGCGAATGAAATGGAAACGACCGCGATTGGATTTGCCTTTATTGTTATTTTGGTGATTATCGGATTATCCATCCTTTTTTCGTTTGTGCCTGTCATGCTGTGGATCAGTGCGATGGCGTCCGGTGTTTATGTTGGGTTGACGACATTGATTGCCATGCGGTTGAGACGGATCGTGCCCGCACGCATCGTCAATCCGCTCATTAAAGCGCGCAAAGCTGGCTTAACCGTTGATTTGTCGCAATTGGAAACACACTATCTCGCAGGCGGAAATGTGGACCGCGTCGTTGATGCCTTAATCGCAGCGCAACGGGCCAATATCGATTTGGTGTTTGAGCGGGCCGCCGCGATTGATCTGGCTGGACGGGATGTGCTGCAAGCGGTACAGATGAGCGTAAATCCCAAGGTGATTGAAACGCCGATTGTTTCGGCCGTATGTAAAGATGGGATCGAGGTAAAAGTGATAGCGCGGGTAACCGTTCGTGCCAACATCGACCGTTTGGTCGGGGGTGCGGGGGAAGAGACGATCATTGCGCGTGTTGGTGAAGGGATTGTTACCACGAACGGTTCGGCAAATAGTCATAAAGAAGTGTTGGAAAATCCCGATATGATCTCCAATACCGTCTTATCCAAAGGTTTGGATGCGGGAACCGCCTTTGAGATCTTGTCCATTGACATTGCGGATGTTGACATCGGGCAAAATATTGGGGCGAAGTTGCAGATTGATCAAGCGGAAGCGGATAAGCGGATTGCCCAGGCCAAAGCGGAAGAGCGCCGCGCGATGGCGGTGGCATTGGAACAGGAGATGAAAGCGCGGGTGCAAGAGATGCAAGCCAAGGTGATCGAGGCGGAAGCGCAAGTGCCAATGGCTTTGGCAGAGTCGTTGCGTTCAGGAAAGATGGGCTTCATGGATTATTACACTTTGCAAAACATTGAAGCGGATACAAAGATGCGCCGCTCCATCAGCCAAGATCAGCCGACACAGGATGATCCATCATGACGAATGGGGAACAGAAGGGACTGGAACGGATGAAAGGGGTACAGACGGTGAAACCGAACCCAGTACCCCAAACGCTTCTATTCGGCGCCAATTCGTTAAAGCAAGCGTTTATGGTCAAAGAAATCTTGGATAGGCCACGCGCGTTGCGTCCGTTTCAGCGGAATGGGTGGTTCCGGTAAGCTTGGAAACAATTATGCTTATTACTTCGGCCTGCTTCTTTTCATACTAAGCGTACCAACAAGAAGGAGGTGGAAGGGATGGCACGGTCCAATCGTTTATTGGTTCCCGGTGCGGCCCAAGTTCTCAACCAATTCAAAGAAGAGATTGCGGCGGAGTTTGGCGTGAATTTGGGTTCCGACACGACGGCGCGCGGAAATGGATCTGTCGGCGGAGAGATCACGAAGCGGCTGGTCGCTCAGGCACAACAACAGATGAGAACCTAATATATCGAAAGGCGGCATAACATGGGTTATGCCGCTTTTACTTTTCGTGAACTACATCGCCAATGAATTGGCCAGTCTTCCCGCTCGCAATTCATAAATGAAGCGATCCATGCATAAGAGTTAGCAAGAAGATGAAAAGGGTGCAAACCGATATGCGCAAATGGGCATCTGATTTTTTTGATTTGCCGGCGGATGTGACAGAAGAGCTCCCACGGGTGGAGATGTTGGGTGGCTCCCAATGCTTGGTGGAGAATTTTCGCGATGTGGAACATTTTGATCCACAACAGTTGACATTGAAACTAAAACAGGGACGATTGTCCATTCAAGGGGAAAATCTAAAGATTAAAGCGATCGTGCCTGAAATGATTTTGATTGAAGGTCAAATTGATTCATTGAGTTATAGGGAGTAAGGGGCGAGCGCACGTGCGATCCATTTACGGAAAAGTGGAACTGGTCTGCAAGGGGAAACGGTTGCTTGATTGGATAAACCAAGCCGTGCAAGCACAAATTCAATTGGAAAATATTTGTTGGGTAGATAGTGAGACGATCCGTCTCTCTGTTACCCTTCCGCATTTTTTTCGCCTGTATGCTTTGGGTCGCCAAGCGGGAATCCGTTTGCGCATTATTCGGAAAGAGGGCATGCCTTTTCTGTGGAAACGGGCGAAGCGCAGAAAATTTTTCTTTATCGGGATTCCCGTTTTTTTCGCGATGCTGCTGGTGCTCAGTTCGTTTGTGTGGAATATCCAAATTGAGGGGACCGAACGCATTTCGACGCAACATGTACAAGCTCTCTTAAAACGGGAAGGCGTTTATCCCGGTCAGTGGAAAGGAAGGCTGCCTGACCGGGAACGGGTGCAACACCAATTGCTTATGCAGTTGCCGCAAGCTTCCTGGGTCGGCATGCGTGTGGAGGGGACACGCGTTGTCGTTACGGTGGTGGAGAAAAAGGCGGTGGGGAGCGAGAAAGAACAGGCGCCCGAGGCGGGCCCGGTTCACCTGGTGTCGACCAAAAACGCTCTCATATATGATTTGCAAGTAGAGCGGGGAAACCCCTTGGTGGAAGTGAATGACGTGGTCAAAAAGGGGCAAATTCTGGTATCCGGCATTTATGGTAATCAACATCACAGTGAAACGGGAAAAATAGTGGGAGCCAAGGGCAAAGTGTGGGGAGAGGTATGGTATGAGTCAGAGGTCGTCATACCGCTTGAGCGCAAACGCAAAGTGTATACGGGTGCCAGGGTGAAGCAAGAGCATCCCTATCTGTTCGGACTGGTGTTGAAGAATCCTTGGGGGAAGAAAGTAAATTTCCGCAAACAGGAGAAAATGGAACGCGTTTACTCCCTTTATGTGGGCATGTGGGCTTTGCCGATGGGTTATATGGAGGAAGAGTTCATGGAAGTGGAATGGGTTGAAGAGAAATTGGATCAAAAGCAAGCGATCCAGTTGGGCCGAATGCGCGCGACGGATGAAATGCTTCAAAAACTGGGACGAGAAGGGCGGATTCTGGGGGAAAAAGTTTTGCACACACGCGTGGAGAATGGTAAAGTTTATTTGAAAGTACACTTTGATGTGATTGAGGATATCGTAAAAAAACAACCGATTCTGCAAGGAGAATGAGCCATTGCAAAATCATGAAAACACAGTGAAAATCAGAGTGCGGGACACCGCAGAAGCCCTTAACTTGTTTGGGCCGCATGATGCGCATTTGAAGCAGATTGAAGCCAATACCAACGCGAAGATTTTTTCCCGTGGCGAAGAGATTGTGATTCAAGGGCCAAAAGTTGAAACGGATGTGTTGGAACCGTTGTTCAACGTGTTGTTGAAACTTATCCGCAAAGGAATGGTTTTGACCGACCGGGATGTGATTTACGCTCATCGCCTGGCGAAACAAGGCATGGTTGATGATTTGTTGGAGCTGTTCCAGGAAGAAGTGGGTGTCACGCAAAAAGGGAAAGCGGTGCGTGTGAAGTCGCTTGGGCAACGCCATTATATTACCGCGATCAAAAGGTCGGATATCGTATTTGGCGTCGGACCCGCCGGAACAGGTAAAACCTTTTTGGCCGTTGTGATGGCGGTATCTGCGTTAAAATCACATATGGTGAAAAAGATCGTCCTGACCCGTCCAGCGGTGGAGGCGGGGGAAAACCTGGGCTTTTTGCCTGGCGATCTGCAAGAAAAGGTGGATCCGTATCTCCGTCCGCTTTATGATAGCCTATATACCATGCTGGGCACGGAGCAAGTAAGCAAGATGATGGAACGCGGCCTGATTGAGGTTGCTCCACTGGCGTATATGCGGGGAAGGACACTGGAAGACTCCTTCGTCATTCTCGATGAAGCGCAAAATACCACGCCTGAGCAAATGAAGATGTTCTTGACCCGTCTTGGCTTTGGTTCCAAAATGGTGGTGACGGGTGACGTGACCCAAGTGGACCTTCCCAAGGGAAAAAAATCCGGATTGAAAGAGGCTGAGCGGATCTTGGCCAAAGTTCCCGAAATCCGGTTTGTCTATTTGGGGCAAGAAGATGTCGTGCGCCACACGTTGGTGCAAAAGATCATCGATGCTTACGAACAAGATGATAATCAGGAATAAATGATAAGGAGCCGGTTCAACAATGAAAGAGAAAAAGGAACCGTCATCCACTGAAGCGTTGATGTGGTTTACTGACAGATGGAAAACAAGCAAACGCATGCAATTGTTGTTATACGCGATCTTAGGGATCGCGTTCTATTTGTTATTCATAAAACATATCTTGCCTGAACGAGTGCAAATTCAAGTGGGAATGGTTAGCCCCGAAACCATTGTTTCGCCAGTAACGAAGATTGACCGGGCGGCAACCGAAGAAGCCAAAGAACAAGCAGCGGAAAAAGTGGATCGGGTTTATACCACCGATGACCGCGTAACCAATCAGCAAGTAGATAAAATTGACCGTTTTTTTGCGGATATCCGCAAAGTTTTGTCGGATGGGGACTTATCCGCTGATGAGAAAGAAAAACAGGTGAAACTGGTTCTAAACGAAGCGATCTCGGAAGATTTTCAAGGGCCGTTTTATCATACTGTTGCCGCTTTGTCTCCCGATTCATTGACGGACATTCGCTTGAAGACTCGTGAAATCGTTTACGATATCTTGAAAAAAGGCGTTCGCAAGTCGGAATTGAAAGAGAAGCGCGAATCCGTCGATGATAAGATTTTAGCCACAATGATCGAAAATTCATTGGACTCCAAAGCGCGGATCGTCATCAGGGAAATCGCCAAAAAAAGCATCGTCGCCAATGAGTTTTATGATGAACAACAAACGGAACAATTGCGTGACGCGGCACGGGAAGCCGTCCAACCGATTCCCATCAATAAAGGGCAGATCATTGTGGCGTTGGGTGAGGTGGTCACCGAAGACCAATACCGAAAATTGGAAGAATTGGGATTGCTGCGAAAGGATAGCAACTTCTTGCCTCAAGTGGGGTTGGGCTTGTTCGTGATCACGATCCTGACGGCTTTATTTTTCTATATCCGCCGGTTTCATCCCAACCTCTATCATAACAATGCCAATCTGTTGCTTTTGTTCAGCGTGCTCTTATTAACCTTGATAGGGATGAAGTTTATCGCCTTAGGGCAAAATTTGGAATGGAATATGCTGGGCTACATCGCCCCGGTTGGATTGGGAACCATGCTGATCACCCTCCTCCTCAACATTGAATTGGCCGTCGTCTGTGCCATGATTTTGGCTGTCGCCGCCAGCATGCTCTTCAATGGAGAAAATCATTTGCTGTTTGATTTTCGTTATGGGTTAGTCGCTTTGATCAGCGGCACAGCCGCGGCGTTTGCTTTGGCGGATGTGCGCAAACGCGGTGGCATTTTGCAGGCGGGGATGGTAGCGGCCTTGGCCAGCGTGTTTCCAATTGCCGCATTGCATTTCATGTTGCCTTCGGAAGGGACATGGATGGTTTTGGTCCAATCACTTGTTTTTGGCATGCTGAGCGGGTTGTTTTCGGCTGTGCTGACAATTGGCTTCTTGCCTTATTTTGAAACGGCCTTTGGCATTTTGTCACCGATGCGTTTGATAGAGCTCGGCAATCCCAACCATCCCTTGCTCAGAAAACTGCTGATTGAGACGCCGGGAACGTATCACCATTCGATCATCGTGGGCAATCTGTCTGAAGCCGCCGCCGAAGCGATTGGCGCAGATGGACTGTTGGCCCGTGTGGGCGCTTATTACCACGATGTCGGGAAAACGAAGCGGCCGCAGTTTTTCATAGAAAACCAACTTCACCGCCTGAATCCCCATGACAAGATTTCGCCCAACTTGTCCAAAACCATCATCATCTCCCATACGCGGGATGGAGTGGAGATATTGAAGCAACATAAGATACCGAAGCAGATACAGGATATCGCGGCACAGCATCATGGCACGACCTTGATCAGGTATTTCTACCATAAGGCCCTGCAACAGAAGAAAGATGGAGACCAGGTGCGCGAGGAAGATTATCGCTACCCGGGCCCAAAGGCGCAGTTTAAAGAAGCGGCGATCGTGGGGATTTGCGATTGCGTGGAAGCGGCGGTGCGTTCGTTGGCGCGGCCGACGCCATCCCGCATTCAAAACATGGTCAATAAGATCATTCGCGACCGTTTAGAAGATGGACAATTTAACGAATGTGATTTAACCTTGAAAGAGTTGGAGATGATTGCCAACTCCATTTGCGAAACTTTACAAGGCATTTTCCATTCACGTATCGAATATCCGGAAGAGCCAGCCAAAGGAGTTAAACAAGGATGAAGTGTAAGTTGGATCTGAATGTGGAAATAACAGTAACGCCGGAAGAACAGCGAGCGATCAACTGGGTAGAGACCGTAATCAATCGAGCGGCGGAAGCGGAGGAGTTGCCACCTGTTGAGGTGTCGGTAACCATTGTGGATAACGAGCAAATTCATCATATGAATAAAGAATACCGCAAGGTGGATCGGCCAACGGATGTGTTGTCATTTCCGTTATGGGAGCCTGATGAGGAATGGGTGATCGAAGAGGAAGAAGAGCGGGTTCCGCTTGGCGATATCGTGATCTCCCTGCCAAAAGCGCGGGAGCAAGCGCGGGAATATGGCCACTCCATTGAGCGGGAAGTGGGATTCTTGGCGGTCCATGGCTTTTTGCACTTACTCGGATATGATCATGAGACCAAAGAAGAAGAGGAAGAAATGTTTGCGAAGCAGGAGGCGATTTTGAACCTGGTTGGTCTCCATAGATAGGAGGCAAGCATGTGTGGGTGACGAAACTGATTAAAAGCTTTATCTTTGCGCTGGAAGGGTTAAAATATACGATTGGCACTCAGCGCAATATGCGGATTCACTATGTCGCGGCCTTAATCGTCTTATTACTTGCCATGTACCTTCCGATGAGCAAACTGGAGGTGCTTGTCTTATTTGTCACCATTATCCTGGTCCTGTTCGCCGAATTGATCAATACGGCCATTGAAGCGTTGGTGGACTTGGTGACGGAGGAATTCCACCCGCTCGCCAAAGTGGCGAAAGATGTTGCGGCGGGTGCGGTTCTGCTGACGGCGGGACTTGCCGTGATCGTGGGTTTCAGCGTGTTTTATCCCTATTTGCAATCGTTGTTTCACTCATTCAAATCGGAAACGGCCTCATACCCCGCTAATATTGGACTAGCGGTGATCATCGTGTTTGACTTCTTTTTAACGATGTTTCTCAAAGGGTGGTTGCACCGCCTGGAGCAAACCAGGTGGGAACCCAGCATGATCACGTCCCTGGCCTGTTGCGTGGCGACCTTGATCATCGCGGTAACGGGAAATCTCTACATCGGGGTGTTGACGTTATTGCTCCTCGCGATGGTGATGGGCGTGCGTCTGCGGGATCAGGTGAATCGCACGCCGATCCTGTTGGGGGCGGTCTTGGGAATCGCGGTGGCGGGGATCGGCGTGCAGTTCTTGTAATCCTTGTTCGTTTTTCCCTATAATAGTAGAACCTTCGTTTTGGTAAGTGACATGTCCAAGGAGAAGATGGAAATGAAAAAGTTAATCGAAGCTGCGATCGAAGCGAGAGAACGGGCCTATGTGCCATACTCGCGCTTTCCCGTTGGGGCGGCCCTGTTGACCAAAGATGGGCGGATCATCAAAGGATGCAATATTGAAAATGCTGCTTACAGTTTGGCTAACTGTGCGGAGCGAACGGCGCTGTTTAAGGCGATGTCGGAAGGATACCAAGATTTTGAAGGGATCGCCGTTGTCGCCGATACGCCGGGGCCGGTCTCTCCGTGCGGGGCTTGCCGCCAAGTGATGGCCGAGTTATGTCCCCCCGAAATGAAGGTGTGGCTCACCAATTTGCGGGGGAAAACCATGGTCACAACCGTAGGCGAACTGTTGCCTGGAGCATTTGGAAAGGGAGATTTGGATGGCAATGGACAATAAATACCGGTCGGGCTTTGTGGCGTTGATTGGCCGTCCCAATGTGGGGAAGTCCACGTTGATGAATCATATCGTGGGACAAAAAATCGCGATTATGTCAGACAAGCCACAGACGACCCGCAATAAGATTCGTGGAGTCTATACCAGCGATGACGGGCAGATCATTTTTTTGGACACGCCGGGAATACATAAGCCACACTCCAAACTAGGGGAGTTTCTAGTGAAAACAGCCCAAGATGCACTGGACGAAGTGGATTTGGTGCTGTTTTTAATTGATGCGGCGGAAGGGTATGGCCCTGGTGACCGCTTTATCATGGAGAATCTAAAGAAGGTGCAAACCCCTGTCTTCCTGGTTGTCAATAAAATTGACCAAGTTCATCCCGATCAGCTGTTGCCGCTGATAGACCGTTACCGCAATGAATATCCGTTTAACGAAGTGGTGCCGATTTCGGCATTGCAAGGAAACAATACCGCTACCCTGATTGACCTGATCATGAACCGATTGCCTGAGGGACCCCAATATTATCCCGCCGATCAGGTGACGGATCATCCGGAGCGGTTTATTGTGGGGGAATTGATCCGTGAGAAAGTGTTGGAGTTGACGCGGGAGGAAATCCCGCATTCGGTGGCGGTCGTGATTGAAGAAATGAACGAGCGCGAAGAGAAAGATATCGTCGACGTCCGCGCCGTGATTTATACCGAACGGCCTTCACAGAAAGGGATTTTGATCGGGAAGAAAGGTTCGCTCTTGAAAGAAGTGGGAAAACGGGCCAGGGAAGAGATGGAACGATTGCTTGGAACCCGAATTTTCCTTGATTTATGGGTGAAAGTGAAGAAGGATTGGAGAAATGAAGAAATGATGCTGCGTCATTTCGGTTACCGTGAAGAAGAGTAATACCAATTTTTCCAACTAATACTTCTCGCCCTTCTGGCTCATCCTAAGCTTGTGAATAGGATCGCACAGCCGAAAGGATGATGCTAGTTGCGAACTTTAGTCTGGAATGTTTTTCAGCACACAGGGAGCATTGATGCTTATCTGTTGTATAAAGATTTGGAAGGGACTTCGTCGGAGACAATGGGAAGCCCTGAGGAGGATGACGAGGAGCACGGTTAGGAGAAAGGGCGATTCGCTTGCTGAACAAATTTGAAGGGATTGTCCTCAAGGCTCGGGATTATGGGGAAAGTCATCAGATTTTGACGGTTTTTACCGAGTTTCAAGGCAAAATGGCCCTGATGGCCCGTGGCTCGAAAAAAACGAAAAGCCGTTTCAGCGCTGTAACCGAGCCTTTCACCGTCGCCCATTTTGTCAGTTTCGCGGGCGGCGGCATCGCTTCTTTATCCCAAGCGGATCTCTTAGATTCGCATCATAGAATCCGTTCTGATCTATTGCTTACTTCATATGGAGCCTATTGGTTTGAATTGCTGGACAAATGTTTGGAAGAAAAAGAGCCCAATCCCGCTTTTTACCGTTTGCTGAAAGCGGCGCTGACCCGGTTGGAAGAAGGAACGGATCCGGAAATCTTGACACGGGTCATCGAATTGAGAGCGCTCACGTTGGCGGGAAGCACACCCGTTTTGGAGCATTGCGCCCATTGTCGCGCCCAGGCGCGCCCTGCTCGATTCAGTGTGACACAGGGTGGTTTTTTATGTGATGCGTGCGCTCATCTCGATGTGAAAGCTTATCCCGTATCGCAAGCCAGTGGCCGGATTTTGCCTCTGCTTCAGCGCCTTTCCCTCGATCGAATGGGGGAAGTCATGGTAAAAGCGGAAACCAACCAGCAACTGGAGACCTTGATTCACGCCTTTATGAAAGAGTACTTGCCCTTTGAATGCAAATCGTATGCTTTACTTGACAGCATACGGAAAACTTGGGCGAACAAATGATTGACAATCGCCAATCATTTTGTTATATTTTGTGCCATAAAACGATTGCTTCAGCGATGGGCAAGCTCAATAACAATGATACGAAAAAGGTGCGCAATGAAGGAAAAGGAGTAACCAAAATAGCCATGAAAAGCGAGTCAGGGAGAGTGGGAGCCTGATGATGGTGTTTGGTGAAGGGCAGTTCCCGAGTGCACAGAGATGTGGGAAAGTGGGCTGGCGGATGGGTCAGCCAAATAGGGTGGAACCGCGGGAATCAACCTCTCGTCCCTATGGCAAAGATGAACCTTTGTCATGGAGACGAGAGGTTTTTTGATGGTCAAAGCTATGTGGAGGGTTGGTGTGAACATGAATATGCAACAGATGATCAAACAGTTGCAAGAATTTTGGTCGGCCCAAGGCTGTATCCTCGTACAGCCATATGATACGGAAAAAGGGGCGGGGACGCTGAATCCGATGACGTTTTTGCGCGCCCTTGGCCCAGAACCTTGGAAAGCGGCCTATGTGGAGCCTTCGCGTCGTCCGGCCGATGGCCGATATGGCGAAAATCCAAACCGCTTGTACCAGCATCATCAGTTTCAAGTGATCTTAAAACCGGTGCCTGAGAATATCCAGGAAATTTATCTGGATAGTTTAAAAGCCTTAGGGATAGATCCGCTCATGCATGATATCCGCTTTGTTGAAGATAACTGGGAAAATCCCACTTTCGGAGCGGCCGGTCTGGGCTGGGAAGTTTGGGTCGATGGAATGGAAGCGACACAGTTCACCTATTTCCAACAGGTGGGGAGTTTGGATGTGGAGCCGGTGTCGGTTGAATTGACCTACGGCTTGGAACGGTTGGCGCTCTACATTCAAGACAAGGAGAACGTGTATGAGCTTGAATGGGTTGATGGCGTGAAATATGGCGATGTTTTTTTGCAACCCGAATATGAGCACTCGAAATACACCTTTGAAATCTCCAATAAAGAATGGTTGTTCCAATTGTTCGACGAGTATGAGCGTGAAGCGAAGCGGGCCTTGGAAGAAAACTTGGTTTTCCCTGCATATGATTATGCGTTGAAATGCTCCCACACCTTTAACCTGTTGGATGCGCGGGGGGCCATCAGCGTGACCGAACGCACGGGGTATATTGGTCGGGTGCGCAACCTCTCACGCCGGATCGCCCGCGCTTATATAGAAGAACGCGAAAAATTGGGCTTCCCGCTATTGAAAGATAAAGGAGGGGAAACCGCATGAGCAGACGGGATTTATTATTTGAAATCGGTTGTGAAGAAGTGCCGGCGCGTTTAATAGATGATGCGGTGAAGCAATTGGGTGACAAATTGTCCGCTTGGCTGTCCGAGAATCGCATCGCGCATGGCGCCGTGAAAACCTATGCGACACCACGCCGCTTGGCTGTGATAATAAACGATGTCGAAGAGAAGCAAGCCGATATGGAGGAGGAAGTGAAAGGACCAGCGGCTAGGATCGCCAAGACGTCCGACGGAAACTGGAGCAAAGCGGCTGAAGGCTTCGCCCGCAAAAACGGGTTGACGGTTGACCAATTGACGTTAAAGGAAGTAAAAGGCGAAACGTATGTTTTCGCCCAGGTGCATCAACCTGGGGAGGCGACGGTGGCCCAGCTGTTGAAGGGTTTGCCGGAAGTGATCAATAGCTTGCACTTTCCCAAAACGATGCGCTGGCATGATCGGACGCGCTTTATCCGTCCTGTTCGCTGGTTGGTCTGCCTGTTTGGCGAAGAAGTGGTGCCGGTGGAATGGGCCGGGTTAAAGGCGAGCAATGTCACCCGGGGACATCGCTTTTTGGGGCGGGAGATTGCGCTCACGGCACCGGCGCAATATGTGTCCGCATTGCGTGAACAGTTTGTGCTCGTTGATGTGGAGAAGCGCCAAGAGCTTATCTTAAGCCAACTGCGCCAACTGGAAGAGCAACAAAACTGGGTGATTCCAGTTGATCAAGGGCTTCTGCAAGAAGTGACGAACCTGGTTGAATTCCCTACCGCGTTTTACGGTACGTTTGCGGAGGAATACCTTGCCGTGCCACGCGAAGTGTTAATCACCACCATGCGTGAACATCAGCGGTATTTCCCGGTGGAAGACCGCTCCGGCCAGCTGTTGCCATTCTTCGTCGCCGTGCGCAATGGGAATGAGCGGGGGTTGGCGACGGTGGCCAGAGGAAACGAGAAAGTCTTGCGTGCGCGTCTGGCCGATGCCCGTTTCTTCTATGACGAAGATCTGAAGCTGCCCATCGCGGAGGCCAATGCCAAGCTCTCGCACATCGTGTATCAAGAGGAACTCGGCAGTGTCGGCGCGCGCATCGACCGGATTGGGGCGATTGCCCAGACTCTGGCGGAACGGAACGGATTGTCCCAGGCGGAACAGGCGAAATTGGCCCGTGCCGCGGCGATTTGCAAGTTTGACTTAGCCACGCAGATGATTGGGGAATTCCCGGAGCTGGAAGGGATAATGGGTCGTCATTATGCGTTGGCGCAGGGGGAAGACGCGGAGGTGGCTGAGGCGATTTATGAACATTACCTGCCGCGTTTTGCTGGAGATGAGGTGCCGCAACATCAACTTGGAGGATTGATCGGCTTGGCCGACAAAATGGATGCGATAGCGTCCAGCTTCGGGATTGGCATCCAGCCGACTGGTTCGCAAGATCCCTATGGTTTGCGGAGAAGAGCGGCAGGCATTGTGCAGATTTTGCTGAACAAAGCCTTCCAATCCCTCTCCCTCTCCGAATTGATCAGCGCAGCGGTGGATCAATTGGCGCAAGCCGGTCTCCTCAAGGTGGAGCGGCAGGAGGTTGAACGGGATTTGGAGCAGTTTTTCGCCCTGCGTCTCAAAGCGGTCATGCAGGAGATGGGGATTCGTTATGATGTGATCGAAGCGGTGCTGCAAGCGGACATTGCTTATCCGGCATTTGTCATCCGCAAAGCCCAAGTGCTGATGGACCAATTGGATCGGGAAGCCTTTAAGCTGGAAGTGGAAGGGTTTACCCGGGTGGCCAACTTGGCGGCGAAAGCGGACGGGACCGCACTGTCGGTGGACTTGCTGACCGAACCCGCGGAACAAGCCTTGTACCAAGCGCTTACCCAAGCCAAAACGGAGTGGAAGCGGGCAGAAGAAAACAACGATCCGGCCGCTCTCTATCATGCCTTGATGACCATGGTGCCGCAAATTCATCATTTCTTTGACCATGTGATGGTCATGGTGGAAGACGATACGATCAGAAAAAACCGCTTGGCCCTGTTGAAGGATATCACCACAATGACCAGCGCCTTTGCCGCGTTTGAACAAGTGGTCTTCCCTTCATGAACCAAGCGCATCAACGGAAAACGCAAGCAAGTAAAGAAGCTTGCGTTTTCTTGTAGGGTTTTAAATGTGAATGTTGTATAATCTTATTCAATTGAAAAAGTTTTTGGGCACCTCTCGTTTTTGATGGAAGGAGACAAGGATTGACAGATGTTTTATTTCCCGGTAAATAATCAACTCGCGTTGAAATTGGTTACTCAAGCGGATAAAGAGGAATTATTTGCCCTAGTGGACCAAAACCGCGACTATTTGCGCCAGTGGCTGCCCTGGGTGGATGACATGAAGTCCCCTGCTGACTATCCGCCCATCATTAAAAATTGGCTACAGCAGTATGCCGAAAACAAAGGGTTTTCGGGCGATTGTGCTGAAAGACAAAATCGTGGGCATGATTGACTTTCATAATCTGGACTGGACTAATCGACGAGCGGAAATCGGTTATTGGCTCTCCGCTGATCGCCAAGGAAACGGGACGATGACGAAAGTGTGCCGCGCCATGCTAAGGATTGGATTTGAGCACTATGGCCTCAATCGGATTGAGATTCGGGTAGCGGCGGCGAACTATAAAAGCAGGGCCATCCCGGAACGGTTGGGATTTAGGAAAGAAGGCGTGTTAAAGGAGGCCTCCCATTTGTATGGCCGCTATGGTTTGACAGCAACGGAATATCGGCAAGCAGGTGACATCGGCAAACGATAACAAATTGGACTCAACATGGCGCGTCCATCAGCGACAAGGGCTTCCCAACGCCGGTTGTAATCATAATTCTATGTATTAAAATAAGAAATGCACGCTATTTTTAAATGTTAAACTGGGAGAGTGTCAATACCCATCATGCCAAGAAAAAAAGAGACAACACCAAAGAAACCGCATCCGCATGAACAACAACTGAGTCAACGGTTAAGTGAGACGTGGGTTAACCTCGCCCGTTCCAGTGTCGAGAAGATCGGACGCAAGCCGACACTGGAGGAATGGCAAGGCATCATCCATACCGCATTCGCTTTGGCGGGGGAACGTGTGAGCGATGAGTTGGCGGGGATGCAAGTGACGGAATGCAAGTTAAAGGTGAAAAAAACAAGCAAGTCCAAGTCCAATCAGATCCAGCCCGGTGATATTGTGGCCATCCCGCTTTTGGACGGCAAATTGACTGGTTACGGCATGATTGTGCACGGCAGGAAACCGGATGAACCTTGGTATCTGGAATATTACGACCTTTTCAGCAAAAAAGCGATGGCCATGGCGACGTTTAAGAAAAAAGAGAAAAACCGATTATTTACCTTATGTACGGAGCCGGCGGCGATCTTGAATGGAAGTTGGAAGAAGGTCGGAAGTCTTCCGTTTGACGAGTCGGGTTACCAATTGCCCGATTTTTACGGTTATGACATTACCTTTTTCGGCAACAGCAAATTGTATTATATCAGTCGGGGAATCGCCAACGAGCCGGAGGCCAGGGAATACGGCGTGTCCAGAGAAGAAGCGGAAGCCGTGCGCAATCCGGATGGAATCCACTCACGCGAGCAGGTGGAGACTTGGCTGTACGAGGTTTTTCTCAAAATGAATAAGTAGGTGGAGCATTGGAAAAACCGAGGCCCGTCAAGGGGATTGTGCATTCGCCATGGCCTCGGTTCGTCTCAAGATCATACCTATTATGACCGTTTGAGATGATGCAACGTGTTTAACGTCTGTTGCAACTTCTCTTTCCCGCCGACTGCCAGCACGATGGGGACTTCCGGATCCACCAGTTCGGCAAAGTGGATCAATTCGCCATAAGCGGATTCGGGAAAAGGAATGTGGCAGGTGGTGGATGTATCGCCCCAACTGATCGCATATCCGAGGCGCACCATGCCGATCTCCGCTCTGCATTCTTCGTGGAACCGGAGCCAATCGTTAGGTGCATTCAATATCTCTTGCTCTGTCGCACCGGCGAACAGGCTACGTGAACGGTGCATATAGGTGAGCACATTCGAAGCGATCCGGGCATAGGCCGTATCAAAGCAGATTCGAACGGGTGCTTGCTCCGCCAAATGCACAAGATGGCGCGGTGTCCGAAGAACGGGATAAAGCATGGAATGACCCGGTTCAAAATAAGCTTCCCCGCCCATGGGCGCATTTTCAATGAGCAATTGGATGTTGGCGGACTTGCCCAGCTCGTGCAATTGGTGAAGTTGCGTGACGATCCGTGAAACCAGTTCACTTTTCATATCTTGCATGGAATTAAAATCCATTGGCCGTTCATCCATATACTCAAAGATCATGCCCAGCGGAACAGGAGCCGCATGGCAGACCAACCGCGGCGCTTCCAGGTTCAGTTGGCCAATGAGACGGAGCCAGTGTTTCCATTGCTCCAGTGGAAAGTGAGAGGAACCCAAACCCAAAGAAGCGGGAGCGCGAAAGGCGATCGGTGTCAGCCCGGTCGATTGCAACATCTCCATCAGCTCGGCTGCGGAATAGGCCTCGCCAGGAAGTTGCAATTCGATTTGGCTGCAGCCTATACTGGCGACATGGTGCAGATCGTGAAAATGAACGGGACAATGTATGGCAATTGGATTGGTAAACAGCATGTTTTCATCTCCCCGTGATTGCTGAAATCAGCATGTGGTTATTGCGTACAGCATTGTGGCGAAAATTTGCAGTGGTAAAAAGGGATGGATATAGTATATACTATATCTAGGTAATCATAAAATAGTATGTCATAATAAAATGGGATATGGGCTATAAGTAGGGGGTGTAAGCGTATAGAACTTACCAAACGCCAAGAAAAGATCCTAGAGATCGTAAAAGCGGAAGGACCGATCACCGGCGAACAAATAGCCGAAAAGCTGAAGCTGACACGGGCCACGCTAAGGCCTGACTTGGCCATCTTGACCATGGCCGGCTTGTTGGACGCCCGGCCACGCGTAGGTTATTTTTATTCGGGAAAAACAACGAATCAACTGTTGGGTGAACACATACGAAACCTTTATGTGCGCGATTATAAGTCACTGCCCATCGTAGTTCGGGAAGAGACATCGATTTATGATGCCATTTGCACGATGTTCTTGGAAGATGTGGGTTCCCTGATTGTGACCAAAAAAGAAGGGCAATTAGTCGGAGTCGTTTCCCGCAAAGATTTGTTGCAGGCTTCGATGGGAAAGCAAGACCTGCGCTCGATGCCGGTCGGCGTGATCATGACGCGCATGCCGAACATCGTCACTTGCACACCTGATGATACGCTTTATTATGCCGCTGTACAGATGATGAGACATGAAGTGGATTCGCTTCCCGTTGTGCGCCCATATGATGATCGCCCACAAGAAATGGAAGTTGTTGGACGGATTAGTAAAACAACCTTAGTCAAAGCATTTGTCGAACTTGGACAACCGTAACTCGAGTGAAGGAGGGGAACCCCATTTCCATGATTGAACATCAAGCTGTCGTTTATGTGGTCTCTGATTCCGTAGGTGAAACGGCGGAGTTTGTCGTACGAGCGGCGTCCATTCAATTCAACGGGGCGTCTTTGGATATTCGCCGCGTGCCTTACGTAACGGATAAAGAAACCATTAAAGAAACGGTGCAAGCCGCCAAAGAAGAAAATGCCCTAATCGCTTTTACTTTAGTATTACCAGAGTTGCAACAGCTATTGATTGAAGAAGCGGAACGAAAAGATGTGCCTTATGTGGATATCATGGGGCCGATGATACGGGGCTTGTCAAGTTTGTACCAGATGCAACCGCGCCAGGAACCCGGCCTCATTCACAAACTGGACGAGGATTATTTCCGCAAAGTGGAAGCGATCGAATTTGCGGTGAAGTATGATGACGGCAAAGATCCACGCGGCGTGTTGGGAGCCGATGTGGTGTTGATCGGGGTATCGCGCACTTCCAAAACCCCGCTGTCCATGTACCTGGCACACAAACGGTTAAAAGTGGCCAATGTTCCCCTTGTGCCCGAAGTGGAACCGCCGGAAGAATTGTTCCAGATTCCCACGAGTCGCTGTATCGGCTTGACGATTGATCCGCAACAACTGAATCATATTCGCCAAGAGCGCTTAAAATCATTGGGTTTGGCGACAGGTGCCAACTATGCGAGCATGGAGCGCATCATCTATGAGCTGGAGTATGCCGATCAAGTGATTCGTCGTCTGGGATGCCCGATGATTGATGTTTCGAACAAAGCGGTAGAAGAGACAGCCAACATGATTCTCGATATGTTAAAAAAAGGAGGCTCTCCTGCATGACCATCAAAACCATTTATTCATTTGGGGAAGGTAAGGCGGAGTGGAAAGAGCTGCTGGGAGGAAAGGGAGCCAATCTCGCAGAGATGACTCGGGTGGGGCTCCCCGTGCCACCCGGATTCACCATCACGACGGAAGCGTGCCGGGCCTTTTTCGCCGAGGGCGAGCGCTTGCCGGAACAGGTCACGCTTGAACTTCGTGACGCCTTAATGGAATTGCAAACGCTGACAGGGAAAGAATTAGGAAATCCGAACGCCCCCCTATTGCTGTCTGTTCGGTCTGGCGCGGTGCATTCGATGCCGGGGATGATGGATACCATTTTAAATCTGGGGTTAAATGATGAAACGGTGAAAGGATTAGCCCAGCTGACGGGAAATCCGCGTTTTGCCTATGATTGTTACCGCCGTTTGATCCAGATGTTCGGCGATGTGGTTTTGGGGTTGGATCATTACCATTTTGAACAGATCATGGAGCGGCACAAACACGCTGCGGGCTTGCGTCTGGATACGGAGTTGTCAGCCAAGCATCTTCATGCGATCATTGAGGAATATCAAGCGTTCATTCTCGACAAGACGGATCAGCCGTTTCCGCAAGATCCGTTTGAACAGCTCCGGCAAGCAGTGGAAGCGGTTTTCCAATCTTGGAATAATGCGAGGGCTCGCATTTACCGCAAGATTCACCATATTCCGGATGATTTGGGGACAGCGGTCAATGTGCAATCGATGGTGTTCGGCAATCGCGGCAATGACTCGGGGACGGGAGTGGCGTTTACGCGAAATCCCGCGACGGGAGAAAAAGAGTTGTACGGCGAATTTCTGTTGAACGCCCAAGGTGAAGACGTGGTTGCCGGCATTCGCACGCCAAGGCCGATCAACGATCTGGCGCACAGCATGCCGGAAGTTTACGAAGAGCTGACCTCCATCGCACATAAATTGGAACAGCATTATCAGGATATGCAGGATATCGAGTTTACGGTTGAACAAGGGAGACTCTACATTCTCCAGACGAGAAACGGGAAACGTACCGCCCAGGCCGCAGTGAAAATCGCCGTTGATTTGGTCAAGGAAAACGTGATTGACCGAGAAGAAGCGTTGTTGCGCATCGAACCGGAACAGATTGAACGGTTGCTTCACCGCCAATTTGCGGAGTTGGGCGACCGGAAAGCTTGGGTTAAGGGATTGCCGGCTTCACCGGGAGCGGCAACGGGCCGCATCGTTTTCACGGCCGATGATGCGGAGCGATGGACAAAAGCGGGAGAAGCGGTGATCTTGGTCAGACCAGAGACCACACCGGATGATATTCATGGCATCCTGGCCGCCAAAGGGATTTTGACGAGCCGGGGCGGCATGACAAGTCACGCTGCCGTGGTGGCCAGGGGCATGGGAAAAGCTTGTATTTGCGGATGTGAGGAGTTGCGCATTGATGGCAGCCAGAAAAGGGTGAGTGCCGGTGAGCGGGTCTTGCATGAAGGAGATCGCATCTCCATCGACGGAAGCACGGGGCAGATTTTTATCGGCGAACTGCCGATGATCGAGCCGGTGCTGTCGCCAGAGTGTGAAGAATTGCTCACATGGGCGGATGAAATGCGGCGACTGCAAGTGCGGACCAATGCCGATACGCCGGAGGATGCCAAGAAAGCCCGGTCATTTGGCGCGGAGGGCATTGGGTTGTGCCGGACGGAGCATATGTTCATGGATGCGGCCCGTTTGCCGGTGATGCAAAAGATGATCATGGCGGAGACGCTTGCGGAACGCAAAGAAGCACTGGCGGAGCTGTTGCCCATGCAGAAAGAGGATTTTGCGGGATTGTTCCGCGCCATGGAAGGCTTGCCTGTTACGATCCGCCTGCTTGATCCACCCCTGCATGAATTTGTGCCGGATTTGGAGGAGCTGTTGGTAGAGTCGACAAAGCAACAAATGGCAGGGAGCATCGACCCGCACAAGCGGAAGGAACAAGAACAATGGATCAAGAAAGTGCGGGCGCTCAATGAAGCCAACCCGATGCTGGGCCATCGCGGGTGTCGTCTAGCCTTAACTTATCCGGAAATCGCCGAGATGCAGGTGGAAGCGATTTTGCAAGCGGCTGAAGAATGCCAGTCTCAAGGCATCCCGGTGCAAGTGGAGATCATGATTCCGCTGGTCGGGCATGTCAACGAGTTGAAGCGGATGCGCCAGATTATTGAAGGGGCGGCGATGAAGCGGACCGAACGGAATGGCTCACCGGTCACGTTCCGGGTGGGAACGATGATTGAGGTGCCGCGCGCTGCGTTAACGGCGGACGAAATCGCTGCAGAAGCTGACTTTTTCTCCTTCGGAACAAATGATTTGACCCAGATGACCTTTGGCTACAGCCGTGACGATGCGGAAGGCAAATTCCTGCATACGTATGTGGATGAGAAGATTTTGCCTGAAAACCCATTTATGGTATTGGATCGGAACGGGGTGGGCAAATTGGTTCGCTGGGCTTCCCAACAGGGCAGACAAACCAATCCACAATTAAAATTGGGGATTTGCGGCGAACACGGCGGCGAAAAACAATCGATTCAATTCTGCCATGAAGTGGGACTCGATTATGTGAGCTGTTCTCCTTACCGTGTTCCATTGGCCCGATTGGCGGCCGCACAAGCGGAGGTAAAGGAACGCAGAAAGCAGCGGATATCAAGATAAGATAAAGGGATGCGAGACAGCCCACCACAGGATCATGACAAAGCCTAGAGGAGGAAGATTTTTGCCTGTACCTGTGGGTGAAAGCTTCGTTACTGGGAGCAGTTGATCAAGCTTCGTTAAGAACGAAGGAGGAAAGCGGGCAACCCTGAGAACGGCAGTGACTTTGCCCTCAAACTCACGAGGACAGGCCCTCAAGCTCACGAAGGTAGGCCCGCGCCGGAGTTCGGCGACGGAGCTACTTCTCAGCGGCCAATGAACGCGGACTCAAAAATCGACTCCTGGGCCATAGTGTCAGCAAGCGAGATGAAGACACCCCATCCCCGGGCACGTTTCAAACGAAGTTGTCCAAGATTTACCCGGAAAATTCCGGGTATTTTTTGTTGAAATGGTTCTATGATAGAAGTAAGATAAAAAGTTAAGGGATAGAAAATGTCACGCTTCGACAACCGATTACAAAATCCGTCAATTGTAAAAAAAGGTTAACAGAAGGAGAAGCTATATTTATGTAGAATAGGAGGATAGGATAAATAAGTGCTTAGGGTTGATCGGTAAATATTACCAATCCAATTTGCGAATGACTGAGAAGGACTTTGACGAATGTTGGCGAATAGATAACATTCGTTCCGCACATGACACTCCTATTTACACCAATTGGATAAGTACAGAAAGCAGTGATTCTGTATGGGAGGAAGAATCCCTGATGAAGTGATTGACCAAGTACGACGGTATTTTGATATAGTAGACATTGTGCAACAGTATGTGTCTCTTAAAAAAAGCGGTCGCAATTATTTTGGATTATGTCCATTTCACTCCGAAAAATCTCCCTCTTTTTCCGTGGCACCGGATAAACAAATCTATTATTGTTTTGGCTGTGGTGCTGGCGGTGATGCGATCAAGTTTGTGATGGACGTCGAACAGCTCACCTTTACGGAAGCCATACGCCATTTGGCTGATCAGGCGGGCATTGCTGTCCCCGAGTCGATTTCGCCTGAGGCTGATCCCGCGGAAGCCGAGCGAGCACAAATGCGCAAAGCGACGGACTTGGCAGCTAAACTGTACCATCATGTGCTCGTAGCGACACCTTATGGTGAAAAAGCGCGTCAATATTTGGCGAAACGAGATGTTTCACCTGAGGCGATCAAAGAATTCCAGCTGGGTTATGCACCCGCTTCTTTTCAATTTCTCTTGTCATTTTTGAAGAGAAGGGGATTTCAAGAAGAATTGTTGGAAAAAGCGGGCTTATTATCCACTCGTCAAGAGGCGGGGGTGACGAAGTACTATGACCGCTTTCGCGACCGCATCATGTTTCCGATTCTCGATTCGCAAGGTCGTGTCATCGCGTTTGGCGGACGATTGTTGGGCGATGGGCGCCCCAAGTATTTAAACAGCCCGGAGACGCCCATTTTTTCGAAAGGGAATCATTTATTTAACCTTCATCGTGCACGTTCTCATATTCGCAAGGAGCAACAAGCCATTTTATTTGAAGGCTACATGGATGTGATCTCCGCCTGGCAAGCAGGTATTCCAGGTTGTGTGGCCACGCTTGGTACTTCGCTCACTGATGATCAAGCGCGCGTCTTGAAGCGCAACGTCGAGACGGTCATCCTTTGTTACGATTCAGACCAGGCAGGGCAAAACGCGGCGGCACGGGCGTTGGAGCTGTTGCGGAAACAGGAGTGCACGGTCAAAGTGGCGCAAATGCCCCTTGGTTTGGACCCTGATGATTATATTCGACGATTTGGAGGAACTGCATTTAAAGAGGAAGTCTTGTCCGCAGCTTTGTCATTAACCGCATTCAAACTGGAAAGTCTAAAGAGAAATTATAATCTGCAGGATGAAGACGAGCGAATGAAATATCTGGTGGAAGCAGTCGCGGCGGTAGCGGAATTGCCACTCGTCATTGAACAGGATCATTACCTTCGACGGCTGGCAGAGGAGTTTGGACTTTCGCTCGACGCACTCAAAGAAGACCTCAGGCGGGCAAAAAAACGGAAAAAGAGAGAAGACAGAAGGGATAAAGAGGCCCCCAGGTGGAATAATGGGTATCGAGAGCCTAGCAAACATTTGCTCGGTGGAACGCATGTACATTCCATCGCGGAGAAATCGGAAATGTATCTCGTTGCCCATATGATGAAGAGTCACACTGTAACGGATTGGGTAAAGGAAAAGGTTGGCGCAGATTTTAATACGGAGATTTACGCAGCGCTCGCTGCCTATCTATATGTCTATTATGATCAGGGTAACCCGGAAGATATTGGTCGATTTATCAGCACCCTCCCGGATCAAACGCTTGTTTCCAAAGCCAGTGAATGTGCGATGCTAGATGTGCCTGAAGCCTTATCGGAAGAAGCGTTGCTGGATTATGTCCGGCATATAAAGAATGTCCCCATATTAAGAGAAATTGAAGAGAAAGAAAAAATGGTTGAACGATTATCGCGTGCTGATGAACCCGTCAAGGCGGCGCAGTTGATGCAAGAGATTGCGTTGCTGAGGAAACAGCTTCAAATGCGGATGAAGTAGGAGTTCATCAGAAAGGAGGAAATCGATCTTGGCTAAAGAACAAAATGTGGATACTGAGATGGAAATGACGCTCGATCAAGTGAAGGAGCAACTTGTTGAGGGCGGTAAAAAGCAGGGTGTGGTCACCTACAAGGCGATTATGGAGAGATTGGCTCCGTTTGACCAAGATTCCCAGCAGATCGATGACTTCTTTGAACAGTTGAGTGAGCAGGGAATCGAAGTGATTAATGACGAGAACGATGATGACTTTGAAAGTCCGGACGATATGGACATGGAAGAGGACGACTCTTATCTCGATGAAGACTTGACCCCACCTCCCGGAGTGAAAATCAACGACCCGGTGCGGATGTATCTGAAGGAAATCGGACGTGTGCCCCTGTTGACTGCTGAGGAAGAAGTGGAATTGGCGAAGCGAATTGAGCAAGGGGACGAAGAGGCAAAGCGCAGACTGGCTGAAGCGAACTTGCGTCTGGTTGTCAGCATTGCGAAACGGTATGTAGGGCGCGGCATGCTCTTTCTTGATCTGATCCAAGAAGGAAATATGGGTTTAATCAAAGCTGTAGAAAAGTTTGACTACCGTAAAGGGTATAAGTTCAGCACGTATGCCACTTGGTGGATTCGCCAAGCAATCACCCGGGCTATCGCGGATCAAGCTCGGACGATCCGGATTCCCGTGCATATGGTAGAAACCATCAATAAGCTGATCCGTGTGTCCAGACAATTGTTGCAAGAGCTTGGACGCGAACCCTCTCCTGAAGAAATTGCCAAGGAAATGGGCTTAAGTCCGGAAAAAGTGCGCGAAATCATGAAGATCGCCCAAGAGCCCGTATCGCTGGAAACGCCAATTGGGGAAGAGGATGATTCCCACCTGGGTGATTTCATACCGGATGATGACGCTCAAGCTCCGGCGGATGCTGCGGCTTATGAATTGTTGAAGGAACAATTGAAAGAGGTACTTGACACGCTGTCGGAACGGGAAGAGAATGTTCTGCGACTGCGCTTTGGACTGGATGATGGACGTACCCGCACATTGGAGGAAGTGGGTAAAGTGTTTGGTGTCACTCGTGAGCGTATCCGCCAGATTGAAGCCAAAGCGTTGCGCAAGTTACGTCACCCAAGCCGCAGCAAACGATTGAAAGACTTCCTAGAATAGACGATAAACCAATTATTGTGTTTCTTTTCACACCCTCTACCAACAGGGTGTGTTTTTTGTTTGGTTTGTTGATTCAATTTTAATCGTTTTCCCAGTCCAATGCAAATAAGTTTCGGACAATTCTCGGGGAGCATGTTATTGTATTTTTAAAAATTATTGAAGTAATCCAAGAAATCGGCCTATAATGGAAATGAAAACGATTGCAAAAGTCATCGATGAGGAGTGGGGTA
The DNA here is from genome assembly GCF_042665195.1 of Laceyella putida. Classification (NCBI taxonomy): domain Bacteria; kingdom Bacillati; phylum Bacillota; class Bacilli; order Caryophanales; family Thermoactinomycetaceae; genus Laceyella; species Laceyella putida. The sequence goes on along the minus strand of NZ_JBHTBW010000015.1, from coordinate 23,944 downwards.
CATGAATTATGATTTAACGACTGAGCAAAAAATGATTCGCAAAATGTTGCGGGACTTTGCAGAAGGAGAAGTAGCCCCAGAAGCAGATGAACGTGATCGCAGCAAACGTTTCCCAAAAGAGATCTTCGCCAAAATGGCCGATTTAAATTTAATGGGCTTACCCTTTCCCGAAGAGGTGGGCGGAGCCGGCGCGGATACGGTGAGTTTCGCGATAGCGGTCGAAGAACTGAGCCGCGTATGCGCTTCCACCGGTATCACATATTCGGCGCATATTTCGCTCGGCTGTGCGCCCATTTATTTATTTGGGACTGAGGAGCAGAAACAGCGATATCTCGTTCCGCTGTGTGAAGGAAAAAGCTTGGGAGCTTTTGGATTGACAGAGCCCGGTGCGGGGTCGGATGCGGGTGGAACCAGAACCCGGGCGGTTAAAGAGGAAAGCGATTGGGTGATTAACGGGAGCAAGTGTTTTATTACCAATGCGAGTTATGCCAAATTTCTGGCGTTGACGGCAGTGACGGGGCAAACGGGGGATCACCGGAATATCACTGCTTTTATTGTGCCTACGGACACGCCGGGTTTTCGGGTGTTGGATAACCTGACCAAATTGGGGCTACATAGTTCCAATACCACGGAATTGGTACTGGAAGGGGTCCGCGTTCCAGAAGAAAATGTGCTGGGTGAGATCGGGAATGGATTTAAACAGTTTCTGATCACCTTGGATGGGGGAAGAATCGGGATTGGCGCGATGGCGGTGGGGATTGCCCAAGGCGCATATGAATTGGCGTTAAGTTATGCGAAGCAACGGGTGCAATTTGGCCAGTCCTTATCCAAATTCCAAGCGATCCAGCATAAATTGGCGGATATGCACATGCTGATTGAATTGGCGCGAACCTATGTTTATAAGGCGGCATGGCTCAAGGATCAGGGACGCAAGTTTACCAAAGAGGCGTCCATGTGCAAGCTGTTTGCCTCCGAAGTGGCGATGAAGGTATGCAATCAAGCCGTGCAAATCCATGGCGGTTGGGGATATATTCATGATTATAAAGTGGAGCGTTTCTTCCGTGATGCAAAGTTGACGGAAATTGGCGAGGGCACATCCGAAATACAGCGCAATATCATTGCCAGGGAGATTGGTTGCTAATATTTGAGACTCCACACGGATGAAGCCGTGGGATTCTTGGGTAGTTAGCGCACTCAATCCATTTCTGCTTCATGCAACTCCCAAGTTCAGGGCTGTCTCATCAGCCCGTCCCATGCAGTTCTACAACTCATGTTGCATGTACCCACATGGGCGGAACGCCTATTACCAGCGTTCTAGTTCCGTTTTACTCACTCTCATGATTTTACCCAGTGGGAGAGATTGGTTCGCCACTGAAACCCCATATCATGACGTACAGAGGAATAAAACTCACTACCAGTGGGATGAGCACCGCTCAAGTGTTGGATTATACTGAAAATTGTCGCTCTTAACAATCCCATAAAGGGATTACCGAGCAACGCCGACTTTCATCTCATCCTTGAAAGAGTTAGGATTTCTAGCAGCAACTACTTTAAAGGGAATGATTTGGAATATTTGTGAATTGTTTTTTTCGAAAAAAGTAAAAGGGTACGATTATTTGCCGAATCTGGTTAGGATTCGGTTTGTTTTTTTAAAATCATTCTGTAAAATTTGGTTAGAACCACATTAACAGAAACGGGGAATCTACTGCGATGAAGCCTGTGCCACCGATACTCAAAGATTTTCCCCATTCATTTGAGACCGAGCGGCTGTTAATCCGTCTTCCGCTTCCGGGTGATGGAAAGCTGGTATATGAAGCGGCGATGGAGTCACTGGAAAGCTTGCAACAATGGATGATATGGGCCAAAAAGCCACTGTCGGAAGCGGAAATGGAAGCGATTGTACGGCAAGCTCATTGTCAGTTTTTAGAGCGGGTGGATTTGCGGTTTCACCTATTTGATAAAGAGAAGCAAAGGTTTGTAGGGAGCAGTGGATTGCATCGCATTGACTGGAGCATCCCCAAGTTTGAGATCGGCTATTGGTGCCGCAAACAATATCAGGGGAAAGGGTATATCTCTGAAGCCGTCAGAGGGTTGACCGTGTTTGCGTTTGAGATCCTGGAAGCCAACCGGGTGGAGATTCGCGTCGACCAGCGCAATGTGCGTTCGCGCAAGGTGGCCGAACGGTTGGGCTATAAGTTGGAAGGGGTGTTGCGCAACCATCAGTTGGCGGTGGACGGGCGGTTGGAAAATACGTGTGTCTATGCGATGGTACCTGAGGAATTCCGCAGTCTTTCATTGCGTAGAAGCACTGGCGCATTGCTGTGAATGCTTGCGCCGTTTTTTTATGCGCGTTATTCTGAAAATAAAGAAAATGTTTAATAACAGGGAGGGGTTATTATGACTCAGGAACATATCATACCGGAGTTGAAAAATGAATTCTTTCCCATCCAGGATATCGATTATCTAGAGGTTTACACAGGCAATGCCAAACAAGCGGCTTATTACTTCTGCCAAACGTATGGGTTTCGTTTGGTGGCTTATTCCGGGCTGGAAACGGGGCAGCGGGACAAAGTTTCTTATCTGCTTGAACAGGGGAATGTCCGGTTATTGGTCAGCGGAGCCTATTCGCCAGATCATGAAATCACTGCTTTTGTCAATCGGCATGGGGATGGCGTGAAGGATATCGCCCTGCGGGTGAACGATGTGGAGCAGGCTTTTTCGGAAGCGATTTCAAGAGGGGCGATTGTGCTGCAAGAGCCATGCACCATCAAGGATGAACAGGGCGAATTGAAAAAGGCCGTGATCGGCACCTATGGAGATACAGTGCACACCTTGGTGGAGCGCAAACAATACCATGGCTTGTTTCATCCGGGATTTATCGCCGTGGAGTCCCATATCCCCTCCCAAACCGTCGGGATTGTGGGCATCGACCATGTCGTCGGCAATGTGGAGCGGATGGAAGAGTGGGTTGCTTACTATGAGAAGGTGATGGGCTTTACACAGATGCACCACTTCGACGATGAGGATATCAGCACGGAATATTCAGCACTCATGTCCAAGGTGATGCAAAACGGGACCGGACGCATCAAATTCCCGATCAATGAGCCGGCTGAAGGGAAACGCAAATCACAGATCGAGGAGTATCTGGAATTTTATCATGGACCCGGTGTGCAACATGTCGCTTTAATCACGGAGGACATTGTTGCGACGGTGGAAGCCTTGCGTAAAAACGGCGTGGAGTTTTTAGATACACCAGACACCTATTATGAAGAATTGGCCGCTCGCGTGGGAATGATCGATGAACGTTTGGACGACCTCAAACGGTTGAAAATTTTGGTTGATCGCGATGATGAAGGCTATCTGTTGCAGATTTTCACCAAACCGATTGTGGATCGCCCCACCTTATTCTTTGAGATCATTCAACGCAAGGGCGCCAGAGGGTTTGGCGAAGGGAACTTTAAAGCGCTCTTTGAAGCGATTGAGCGGGAACAAGCCCGGCGCGGAAATTTATAAATATGATGCTGCGTGCACGTGGGCTAATAATGGATATGGGTCATACTTTGGCCAAGAGTGGGCAAGCTACCTAAGAGCCCACTTTTTTTGGTTTGAGGTGACCACAGATGAAACATCGTTTTTTCTCATTTAGCATTAGTTTTGTTCTTGTCGTTATGGCGTTTGTCACAACTTTTACCCAACTTGCGCAAGAGAAGCAACCCGCTGTGACTCCCGTACATAAGCAAACATCCGGTCAGTCCGCTTCCCCGAAACGCCCATTGTACCAGATTGACGCCACATACCATCCGGAGCGGGATGAAGTGGCCGCCAAGATGAAAGTGACGATTCCGCATAAAGGACGAGACGCCTGGCGGGAAGTGTTCTTTCATCTTTATCCCAATGTGTTTCGAGAGTGGAAATACGGAAAAGAAGGAAAGCCAACCAAACCGGGCTATATCCAAGTGAGCCAAGTCAAGGTGAATGGTCGGGCGGTTAAGGAAAAGCTCGTCCGGGATGAAATCATGAGAGTGCCCTTGGTTCAGCCGCTGGCCCACGGCAAGACAGCCCAGATCACCATGGACTTCACGCTCCGTCTGCCGCATGGAGGGACGAGGTTGAATACGTTTAAACACACCGCGTTTTTGGCGCAGTGGTATCCCATGCTGGCTGTGAAAAATCAAAGCGGTTGGCAGATCGAACCCTATACCACCGTAGGCGACCCTTTTTACTCCGAGATGTCTAACTTCCAAGTCTCCTTTCACTTGCCCGAGGGGTATCGCCTGATCTCCACCGGGAAAAACTTGGATTCAGGCTCCTTCGTCACGATCAAACAAGATCGCGTGCGTGACTTTGTTGCCGTCTTAACCAAAGACTATCAAAAACAGAGTGCCAAGGCGGGCGGGATTGCGGTGAACCTCTGGTACCTGCCAGGCATGGAAAAGGCGGTAGCACCTTTACTCCATGCAGCCACCCAAAGCATGAATTTCTTTGGGAAGATTTACGGGAAATACCCCTATGACGAAGTGGACGTGGTACTGGGAGAAACCGGATTTGGCATAGCGGGGATGGAGTACCCCGGTTTGATCACGTCGATTCCCACCATGCAGACGGAAGCAGGGATACAACCCGCCGTCAGCGTGGTGGCGCATGAGTTGGCCCACCAATGGTGGTATGGGGTGGTGGGCAACAACCAGGCGAAGGAACCGTGGTTGGATGAAGGCTTGACTACTTTCTCTGAATTCCTGTTTATGAAGGAGAAGATGAAGTCGGATGAACACGAGTTTTTACGCCGGGCAACCAAGAAAGCGGACGAGATTCACCAAGTGGCGGGAATCACTTGTGTGGATACCCTCTATTCTTATCCTGATATTTTTTATGGCTTAATGGTTTATATCCGTCCAGCGGCCATGCTGTTTGAACTGATGGATGAACTCGGCCGGGATAAAGTGTTGGAGATATTGCGGGCCTATTATGATCAATATCAGTTCAAAACCGCGACGACCCTTGACTTTATCCGGGTGGCCAACAAAGTGGCGGAGAAAGACTTGACTCCGTTCTTCCGGGAGTGGCTGTATTTTGATAAGGGTTAGAAAAAAGCCGGAACTCACCGGCTTTTTTCTTGTTCTGATAGAGATGTTATAATGAAAAGGCTCAGTTTAGCAAAGGAGAGACTTGTTGGATGGAACATAGCATCAATCTGTGGCAATTGTCGGAGCGCTTGAAAACGATCGCTTCCTACATTCCTGATCATAAGCGCGTCGCCGATATCGGTGGGGATCATGCTTTGCTCCTCACGCATGTGGCCAGAGAACAGCGGTTACATAAGGGCATTGTCGGAGAAGTGAACCGTGGCCCCTTTGAGAATGCCCGCGACCGAATCAAGTTGGCGGGATTGGCTGACCTGATTGAAGTGCGCTTGGGGGATGGATTGGCCGTGATCCAACCGGATGAAGTGGATGTGGTGGTGATTGCCGGAATGGGAGGAGCCTTGATCGCCAATATTTTGGAAGCGGGCAAGGAAAAACTGGCGCATGTGGAGCGCCTGATCTTGCAACCCAACGTGGGTGGGAACCGGGTGCGGTTGTGGTTGGATGAGAACGGGTTTCGCCTGGTGGAAGAAATGATTGTGGAAGAAGCGGATATCTTATATGAAATTATGGTGGCTGAACCCGGCAGACCTCAGTATCGGGCTGAAGAATCGCTAGGTAAAGAGATGGTGTGGGAAGTGGGGCCACTCTTATGGGAGAAACGACACCCACTGTTACATAAGAAATTAACGGAGACCCTGGCGGGGAAACAGAAGATTTACCGGCAATTGAGCAAAGGGAAAACAGAGCAAGCGGAAGTTCGCAAACAGGAATTGGAGCGGGAAATCAAAGCTTGGGAGAAGGTGATTCGATGTCTATCACAGGAAAACAATTGATCCAGGCGATGGAGGCGTATGCTCCAACCAGCCTCGCTGTGGAAAAAGACCGCATCGGCCTGCAGGTGGGGGACCCCGATACGGAGGTGACAGGGGTGCTCGTCACTTTGGATGTGACCGAAGAGGTGGTGGAGGAAGCGATCCGCCTGGGGGTCAATTGGATTATCGCGCACCATGCGGTGATCTTCCAGCCTTTAAAGGCATTAAGGATGGATCAACCGGCGGGACGGTTGTTTCATAAACTGCTGAATCATGATATCAATGTCTATATCGCTCACACCAATTTGGATGCGACAGCCGCAGGAGTCAATGATGTGATGGCGGAGAAATTAGGCCTGACAGAGACGGATGTGCTCATACCGTACAAAGAGGACAAGTTGAAGAAGCTCGTTGTGTTCGTGCCGGAATCACATCACGAGCAAGTCCTTCAGGCGGTATGTGAGGCGGGTGGAGGTTGGATCGGCAACTACAGCCATTGCACGTTTAATCTGGATGGCACGGGTACCTTTATGCCACGCGAAGGCACGGATCCTTATATCGGGCAACAGGGGAAGCTGGAGCGAGTCAAAGAACGGCGCTTGGAGACAATCGTGCCCGAGAGCCGGCTACAGCAAGTCATCCGGGCGTTGTTGACCGCCCATCCGTACGAAGAAGTGGCGTATGATATTTATCCGCTTGATCTCAAAGGAAAGATGATGGGTTATGGGCGGATTGGAAAGTTGCCCGACCCGTTGTCCCTTCGTGATCTTGCCAATCAGGTGAAGCGGGCGTATGGAATAGAAGGCCTGCGGGTGGTGGGAGACTTCAACCAACCGGTACAACGGGTCGCCTTATTGGGTGGATCGGGAAGCCGGCATATCCATGATGCCAAACGCATGGGTGCCGACGTCTACATTACGGGAGATGTGGACTTCCATACAGCGCAAGATGCTCTGGCGATGGGTTTGTGCCTCATTGATCCGGGTCACCATGTGGAGCATCATGTGGTTCCCCGCGTATGTGAGGTTCTGAAGTGGCGGCTGGGGAATCAAGTAGCGATCATCCCTTCCACTGTGAATACAAATCCCTTTCGTTTCTTATGAGTTTCCTCCGTCTTCCGGTTGCTTTGCTCACAAGCATCTGATACAATGAATTTTGCTTGAGACAGGAAAGTAAACAAGGCAATCGCCGGTGGAGTACCGCAAGGTCCCACGGGAGGAAAGTCCGAGCTCCATAGGGCAGGGTGCCGGCTAACGGCCGGTGGGGGCAACCCTAAGGATAGTGCCACAGAAATGTAGACCGCCGATGGAGGTGTTTCACCTCACAGGCAAGGATGCAACGGTGCGGTAAGAGCGCACCAGCAGCATGGAGACATGCTGGCTAGGTAAACCCCACCTGGAGCAAGACCTGATAGGAGATCAGCACATGCTTGCGTGTGCAACTGTGGCCCGCAGTGATCTCGGGTTGGTCGCTTGAGCTGAGCAGCAATGCGCAGCCTAGATAGATGATTGCCACTCCAATGGGTGGAAGACGTCACAAGCCGTCGCCATACCACCCGGAGAACAGAACTCGGCTTATTGTTTGCTTTCCACTGGTGCTTGTGACACCAAGACGCTAAGGCGTCTTTTTTATTTGTATCGAATTGTAACAATATTCATTCGATTGGCCGTGCTGTAATCGAAACGAAAAAAGCTTGCCCCCTGTTTGTCATTTCGTTGAAAATGGAGCGTCATTTTGTCATAGTACCCTGAAATCAGGAAAACAAGCAGGGGGGATAAAAATTGAAAAAAACGGTCAAAGCCGCCGTAATCTGGTTATCACCCTGATCTTATTGACTGGATGCTACATCTTGCCATATCTGGAAATGATGAGCCAACCAGGCGAGATGACAAGCATGCTGATGGAATTGCGCAAACGGGAGCTGAAACAGGGACAGCTTGCCTTATTGGTATTGGGGGATTCAGTCGCCTTGGGGCAAGGATCGCAGAAAGAGACAGAAGGATATGCCGGATCGATTGCGCGCTATTTTGAAAAACAGCACATTCATGTTCAATATAAAAATCGCGGGATTGCCGGACTCACCTCAGCCAATCTCCTGCAATTGCTTAAAGAAAACAGGGGATGGCAAGCAGATATCCGGCAAGCCGATCTTGTGCTCATCTCGGTTGGCGGCAATGATATTTTGCAACCCATCTTTTCCCGCGAGCAGTTTCAAGAGACTTTTCAATTGCTAAAAGAGAGTTATCAAGCATATGAAGATATGCTGCGAATGGGGCATGTGGATCAAGCGGCGAATTATTATGCCCAAGTGATTAACAGGTTGGAGAATACCTTGGCTATTGCGGACGCCTCCGATAACTTTCATAAGCAGGTTCTCAATGACTAAGCCGTGTCGCTAATCGGACACGGCTTTTTTCATTCATTCAGCAGGTGATACAGTTGATGGGTGTCGCGAATCAGTTTTTCCTTGGTCTGATAGGGAATATGGCGGTCAAACAAAACAAGGCTGGGCATTTCCTCCAACAAATCACGGGCTAAAGGGGTTTGGTCAAGCAAGATGCAGGTAAGCAAACGATCCGCTTTGCGAATCAGCAAAGGATGTTCCGCCCATCGCGCCAATTGTTCATAGAGATGGTACGATTGATATAATTTGCGTACTGCTTGAAAAGTGCGGTAACGGCGCCCGGGATCGTAGAGCAGGATTTCACCCAATAAATGACGCGTGCTGGATATCAGGTTCCAATCATGTCCCTTGTATTCAAAGTCAGCGTTATGCAGTTGAAACCCCGTAGCGGCCAAATGATCAAAGCCGCTATAGGTCCAATAAGCCGGCCCCGCTTTTGTTTTTGTGAGGCGCAATGACAGGATGGCTTGCCGTTTGTTCCGCAAAACGCGGGTGAGGTCCAACGTCACTGGAACCCAACGGTTGGCCTCATGTTGCGTAATCTTGCTCTGCCAAACGACTTGGTTATCAATGAGCACCTGTTTCACATATGTTCCTTGAACGACATAGGGAGGGTAGACGCTTATATGCCAAAATGCCAATTTCGCTTGGTTGTGCGGTTGCACAAAAATGCGCTGACGCCATTCCACATAATGGCCCGCCGAGCTTTCATCGGCTGGAATCGCTGGCGCGAACAGATTGGCGTACCCATATCCAGATTTGGCGATGCAATCATCTTCTTCCTGGTGGAATTCTTTTTGCAACACATATGTGACGACACCGTCCAAACGGCGCAATTTCAGGCGGGTCAACGCCAGTTTCAGGGCCCCTTCCACATAGTGGACACTCGGATTGGCTGGAGTGGCCGAAAGGCGGCTTGCGTAAATCATCAGGATGAAGGGAAGGCGAACCCGTTCCAAGACCGATTGCACTTCATCCAATTGTTCAATCATGCGGTCAATCTTTTGCGTGTTGCGGTAATGGTCATCGCGAAAGGACATGACCACGCCATCAAACAACGCATGGTATTGTTTTAGCAGCGCGGGGGTGAGAGACGGATAATAAATCTGAGGATAAAACCGCAATTGAGGATTTTCGCTCAGGCCGGCCTCTCTCGCTTTTTTCAAATAATGGGGCGTGAAAAAGGACGCATTGTTGTCGAAATCATCCATCACGATGCCTTTCAAATTGGGAAAGTGGCGGGAAAGGCGGCCGACTGCCCGAAACCAAGCGATATAATCCGTTCCAAATGGTTCCGACCGTTGCAATTGGGCTTCGGACGGGGGCACAAGATAAACCCACACGTGGATGCCGGCTCGGTGAGCGGCGGGTAAAAATTCTTTGCGCAAATCGTCCCAATCTGATTTCTCATGCCAGACCAGATAGAAATAGGTATTCACGTGCAATTCTTTTAAGCGCCGGATGGTTTGTTCCGTATCCACATGAACCAGTCCATCGGCCCGCGGTTTTTTCTCCCTGATTTCGCCACCATAATCCCCAACCAGCGGATAGGGAGAGGGAAGAGCGTTTGAAGCCGATGCGGGAGCAGTGGGTATCATCAGCGCGCAACACAAGCTGATAAACCAACACCGGTATTTCCAGTCTCGTTTGATTAGCCAACTCACCATGGTTTGCTTCTCCTAAGCATAGGACATTCTAGTGCTTAGTGTAAAAACATTGCCGGCAAAATATGTATGAACATAGAAAGCAGACAGAAAGGCAAAACTGAAAGCGTAAAAGATCCATTTCACTTAAAGAGCAGTTCCGTTGGGAAGGTTAAGGAGATGACTAGGAAGAGGTGAATGTATGCGTCTACTGCAAGAATTAACAGAAGCCAAAGGTGTTCCGGGGTATGAACATGAAGTCCGTGCCATTATGGAACGGGAATTGAAGAAGCAGAATGTCAACCTGATTACGGATGGGTTGGGCGGCATCTTTGGTGAGAAAAAAGGGACTAGCGACCAACCCCGCATTTTGTTGGCAGGGCATTTGGATGAAGTTGGCTTTATGGTTACGGAGGTGACCAAAAGCGGTTATTTGCGGTTTACGCCGCTGGGTGGTTGGTGGAGTCAGGTATTATTATCCCAGCGCGTTTCCGTTGTGACGGAGAAGCGCGTGTTTACCGGAGTCATCGGGTCCCGTCCGCCTCATGTGCTGACGAAGGAGGAAATCAATAAATTGGTGCCCATTCGCGAGATGTTTATCGATGTGGGCGCTCACAGTGATGAGCAGGTAAAAGAATGGGGAATTCGCGTGGGCGACCCGGTGGTGCCGATCTGTCCATTTGAAATCATGCCTGACCACGATACCATTCTGGCCAAGGCATTGGATAACCGGATTGGTTGTTATCTGGCCATTGAAGTGTTGCAGCGACTGCAAATGGAGAGCCATCCCAATACGGTGGTCGCCGGCGCGACCGTTCAGGAGGAAGTGGGCTTGCGGGGGGCGGCAACCGCTCCATATGTGGTGGAACCCAACCTCGCCTTCGCTTTAGACGTGGGGGTGGCGGAGGATTCACCGGGCAATGAGGGAAGCGGCAAGGCGAGACTGGGCAAAGGGCCGATGATCACGTTTCTGGACGCTTCGATGATCCCGAATATCCAATTGCGCAACTTGGTCATCGACATCGCGGAGCAGAAGCAAATTCCGTACCAAGTGGATACGATGACGGGAGGGGGCACGGATGCCGGTAAGTTCCACCTCTACAAAAAAGGTGTCCCGTCCTTGGTGATCGGGGTGGCTGCCCGATACATTCACAGCCATGTTTCGATGATTAGCAAGTCGGATCTCGAGCATGCCGCCGAATTGCTGGTGGAAGTGATCAAGGTGCTGGATGAAGCAAAAGTGCAAGAGATGACCCGATTTATTTGAGTGGCAAAACAAGCCCGGCTTTGTTAAGATGAGAACGAGTCATCGAATAGCGGAGGCGATCCAAGTGCAACATAGAGCAGACGCAATCGAGTATATGGAGCGAGTCGTAACCGGAGCTCCTGAGTGGCCAATCGCCCAGATTCAAGCCCAAGTGGGATCGTGGAACCGGGTTTATCTTGTTTTTGTCGATGTGTTAAAAGGGTTTTGTGAAGTGGGGCCTTTAGCCAGCCCGCGTGTGCGCGAGATGGTGAAACCCGTGGCTGAATTGGCCCAAATATTGGAAGCGCAAGGATTGCCGGCGGAGAACATCATCTTTATCAACGATGACCATCCCGTTGACGCTGTTGAATTTGCCGCGTTTGCCCCACATTGCGTCCATGGCACGCCTGAGGCGGAAGTGATGGATGAGTTAAAGCCTTTTGCGGAAAAGCCGGGTGTCCAAGTATACCGCAAAAACGCCACGAATGGCTTATTCGGCGTGAATGAGGCTGGTGTTCGCTTCTGCGATTGGCTGCAGCGGGCTTTTGCCGAAGGGCCCAGCTGTTTCATTGTGGTTGGGGACTGCACAGACTTATGTATTTATCAGAATGCCATGGGTATTCGCTTGCTCGCGAACCAACTCAATGCAAAAACCCAAGTGATTGTTCCCGTTTCTCATGTGCGGACATATGATTTACCTGTGGAGAAGGCGGAGCAAATCGGGGCATTGGCCCATCATGCGGATTTGTTGGATACGGTTTTTCTTTATCACATGCAATTAAATGGCATTCAGCTTGTCTCTCGTTTCACCGACTAAGGTGGACGAGAGCGGCATCTTTTGTGAAAAGGGAAAGTATGATATTCTTAAAGTGTTTGTACGTATTGGGTAAACGGGGTTAGACCATGGAACAAACATTATTTGAGCTATTGCAACAATATGGCTATATCGGGATATTCCTCTTTTTGGTGTTGGGGATTGCGGGCTTACCGCTGCCTGATGAGATTTTGATGACCTTTCTCGGGTATCTCACTTCGATTGGACAACTCAATCTCTACCTCACTTTTCTCAGCTCGTTTTTAGGCTCGGCTTGCGGCATTAGCATCAGCTATTTTCTGGGAGTGCGCTTAGGATACCCATTTTTGAAGAGATATGGCGGCAAAATCTTCATTACGCGCCGTCGTTTGCGCATTACGCAACTCTTGTTCCGCAAGTATGGCAACTGGTTGCTGTTTGCAGGCTATTTCATTCCCGGTGTACGCCATGTCACGGCCTATCTCGCGGGTATTTCCAAGATAACGTTTGCCCGGTTTTCCCTGTTCGCTTATACCGGAGCGTTTTTCTGGTGTGCCACTTTCATCGGTTTGGGGCATATGCTTGGGGCGAACTGGGAAATGGTGTTCGATGTGATGCACAAGTATGGCGCGCGTCTATTGGTGATCGTGCTCCCCGTTGTGCTGATATGGTTGTTTTGGTACCTGAGAAACCAAAGCAACAATTCCTATCACACGAAGCAATAAATAATGAAGGCTAGCACCATCACATCTAGATCGTGATGGTTTTTTTCATGGGGGATGACAGAACATGGTAAAAGTGAACATCCAAGTTGAAGAGGAGCATTGGGAGCTGGAAGTGGCTGAAGGGGCCAATCTCTTGCTGGAAGCGGCGGCGCGGTCCGTTCCCATTCCTTTTCGTTGCACCACGGGTCGGTGTGGAACTTGCCGTGTGCAAGTGACGGCAGGGGCTGATCAGTGTAGTGATTATACCGAATTAGAATTGTTTCATATGGATGGAGCCGATTTAGCCTCAGGGGATCGGTTGGCTTGTCAAACGTTTGTCTATGGTGATGTCTCCATCAAAGTTCCTTGAGGAGTGAATGGCAGATGATATGTCAATTGAATATGGAAGAGCCCGCCACGTTAAGCCGGATTGTGCAGATTCAGCAACTGGCTTATCGCATCGAAGCGGAGATCATCGGTTGTGATCAGTTGCCTCCGCTGAATGATACAGAAGATTCATTGAAATCAACAAAGGAAACGTTTATCGGTCACTATGTTGGGGATGAATTGGCTGGCATCCTTTCATATAAACAGGAAGGTTCGGTGTTGGACATCTGTCGCTTGGCGATAGACCCCAGTTATTTTCGGCGTGGGATCGCTTCCCGCTTGCTTGCTTATGTACTGGGTCTTGATGGCATCACCACATGGGAAGTCCACACCGGAAAAGCCAATCGGCCGGCGATCCGTTGTTACCAAAAGCATGGGTTTATTTGCGCTCGGGAACTGGTTACGCCTGATGGAATTCAGATTGTAAAGTTGAGAAAATAATCAATTTGATTTAAAATAAAATTAAAGCACAAATGAATAGTTTGCCGTGCCACTAGGGGTGCACAGAAATGTGCTGAGAGGAACGACAGGTTCCAACCCTTTGAACTTGAACTGGGTAATGCCAGCGAAAGGAAGTGGGGAAGATCGCGATTCATTTTTTGATCACTAAGCCCGATATCCCCATGGATATTGGGCTTTTTGTGTTGTGGTGATGACATTGGAATTGCATGTGCTTTCAAGCCCTAAGCAAACAATACAAGAGTTGGCGCGACTCTGGTCCAGAATTGCGCCTGAAGTGGACTGTTTTCATTTGCGCTACAAACATCTGTCTGCTGACGAGCTGTACCGCGCCGCCAAAGTTCTTTTGGCTGCGGGCATTCCGGCGAGGTCGTTGATCGTCAACAGCTCCTTGGCGGTAGCGGAAGCACTGGGACTCCAGGGGGTCCATCTTCCTGAACAGAGGGCATTTCCGCACGCAAAGCCCTCGGGAATCAGAGTGGGACGGTCAGTCCATTCCTTGGCGGCAGCGCAACGGGCGGAGCAGGAAGGCGTCGATTATCTCATGGTCGGACATATTTTCCCGTCCGCGTCCAAACCCGGGTTGCCGCCATTGGGTGTCGATCGGTTGCGCGAATGGACCCGGCGCATCCAGATTCCGGTGATTGCCATTGGGGGCATTGGCGTGCATAACGTGGACCGGATCAAACGCGCTGGTTGTCAGGGAATTGCCGTCATCTCCGCAGTGGCCGATCACGAACAACCCGAGCATGTGGTGAAAGAGTTAAAAAGAAGGTGGCAGGATGCATACTAATGTGTTGATTATCGGGGGAGGGGTGATGGGATGTTCCATTGCCTATCACTTAGCTAAACGGGGGATCAAGAGCACCCTGATTGAGCGGGATGCCGTAGGGAGCCATGCCTCTTCCGCGGCCGCGGGAATGTTGGGCGCGCAAGTGGAGATGGAACACCCCGGTCCATTAACGGACTTTTGCTTGCAAAGCCGATCCATGTTTCCCGCTCTCCAAGTCGAGTTGCTGGAGCGGACCGGAGTGGATATTGAATTGAACCGGGCGGGGTTGTTGAAGTTGGCCTGCTCCGACGAGGATGTGCAGCGATTGCGGTTGCGCCAAACGTGGCAGACCGCTTATGGACAAACGGCCCGATGGCTGGAGCGTGAGGATTGCCTGGAACTGGAGCCTTGCCTTCATCCGGATGTGAGGGGAGCCTTGTCTTTGCCAGATGATTGGCAAGTGTCCGCACCCAAGTTGACGCAAGCTTTGGCTTTCGCGGCGCGAAACTTGGGAGTGGCCGTTATGGAACAAACAGAAGTGAAAGCCATCGGGCGGCAAAGCGATCGCCTCTGGCGCGTTGATACCACTGCGGGAAGTTGGATCGCGGAGCGGATCGTGATCACGACGGGTGCATGGAGCCGCTTCATTTCCCAAGCATTGGGTTGGGAACTCCCCATGACGCCGGTCAAGGGCGAGACGATGGCCTTGCGGCCGAAGAAAAGCTTATTTCGCCGCACGCTGTTTGGTCCAGATTGTTACCTTGTTCCCAAGGCGAATGGTGAAATCATTGTAGGAGCGACGGAACGAGTGGGTGAGTGGGAGGAAGAGGTGGCTGCGGAAGCGGTGATGTGGTTGTTGCGCTCCGCGTTTAAGTTGGTGCCTGAATTAAGGGGAAGCTTGTTGGTGCGAAGTTGGGCCGGATTGCGTCCTAGAACGCATGACGCCCTCCCTTATATCGGGCGTTTGGGGGACCTGGACAATATAGTGGTCGCAACCGGACATTACCGCAATGGCATCCTGCTCAGCGCCGCTACGGGTGATGCCGTCGCCCGCTTGATTTTGGGGGAAACGGTTCCCGAATTGGCTGCGTTCTCCCCCAATCGCCTCTGGCAATTGCAGGAGAAGGAGGGATCAGAGTGATCATTCAGTTAAATGGGGAGCCCTATACTTTGGCGGAAGGGATTGAGAACATCGCTGATCTTGTCGCCGCTTTGCACTTAACCGCACGGATTATTGTAGTCGAACATAACCGCACCGTATTGAAGCGGGACGACTATCCGCAGGTACAGTTACGAGCGGGGGACCAAGTGGAGATTGTACAATTTGTTGGGGGAGGTTAAACATATGCTTAAAATAGGAAATCATTCGTTTCGTTCCCGGTTGTTTTTAGGGACAGGGAAATATCCTTCGTTTGAGGTGCAAAAAGAGGCGGTGAAAGCATCGGGTGCCGAAGTGTTAACTTTTGCGGTGCGTCGAATGAACATCTATCAACAAGACCAGCCGAACTTTCTGGAAATGTTGGATTTATCGCGATACAAGCTTTTGCCGAATACGGCGGGAGCGAAATCGGTGGAGGAAGCGGTGCGGATCGCCCATCTGGCTCGGGCCTCCGGTTTGTGTGACATGATCAAAGTAGAGGTCATTGCCGATGATAAAACGTTATTGCCCGATCCCATCGCCACCTTGGAGGCGACGAAGATTTTGGTGGAAGACGGATTTACAGTGTTGCCCTACACCTCGGACGATCCGATTTTGGCGCGCAGGTTATGGGAGGCGGGCGCCCATGCCATCATGCCGGGAGGTTCTCCAATCGGTTCTGGACAAGGGTTGTTGAATCCGTTATATCTCCGTTACATTATTGAAGATTCGCCGGTTCCCGTCATTATCGATGCGGGCATCGGTTCACCCGCGGATGTGGCGCAAGCGATGGAATTGGGAGCGGACGGCGTTTTGCTGAATACGGCAGTCGCGGGTGCGAAAGATCCGGTCAAGATGGCCCAAGCGATGAGATTGGCAGTCGAAGCCGGCCGCTTAGGTCTGGAAGCGGGCCGCATTCCCAAACGGGTGGTGGCCATTGCCAGCAGTCCAATCGAGGGGATGTTGAGTTAAGCATCTTCCAATGTACACAAAAAAGCCAAATCCCGTGTCTTTAGGCCACTGGATTTGGCTCTTTTTTCATATTACATTTGAACAGGTCGAGCCACCGTGGGTTGCTTGCCTGTTTTTTCTTTGCGGGTGCGGTAACGGGAGATATTGAGCAGGATGCCCAAACCGATCAATTTAATGATCAAAGCGGTTCCCCCATAGCTGATCAACGGCAAGGGAACGCCCGTTACCGGGAGCATGGCGGTGACAACACCCAAGTTAAAGATGGCTTCGACGGCCATAATGGTGACGATCCCAATCCCGAGCAAAGTGCCGAACTGATCGGGCGCTTGCAATGCGATGAGTACCCCGCGCACGATAAACAGGATAAACAGCAGAATGACAAATGACCCGCCGATGAACCCCAATTCTTCCGAGATGATGGAGAAGATGAAATCGGTGTGGGCTTCAGGCAGATAAGCCAGCTTTTGGATGCTTTCCCCCAATCCCACCCCGGTCAAGCCGCCCGGACCAATGGCGATGAGCGACTGCATGATCTGGTACCCCTCATCGTTGGGATTGCTCAGAGGATTTAATAATGTGTGCAACCGTTCGATCCGATAATCACTTGTCAGCATGACGAGGACCAAAACGGGCACTCCCGACAACAGCAGCAAGGATAAGTGTTTCAAACGTGCACCGGCGCAATAGATGATGATAAAGCAGGTAGCGATAATGATTACCGTTGCGCTGAAGTGCGGTTCCATTACGAGCAGGGAGGCTACCAGTCCGATGACAATCAGCGGAGGCATCAAGGCGCGCTTAAAGTTATCCAATACGGGTTGCTTTTTCACCATGATGGAAGCCGTATAGATGATCATGCCCAATTTCACCAGCTCCGACGGCTGAAAATCCATGAAGCCGATATTAATCCAACGGCGGGCCCCGTTGCGCACCTCGCCAAAAAGAAGCACGGACAATAAAAATAAGAGGGAAACGATCAAAATGATCCCCACATATTTACGGTACAGCTGGTAGGGAATATTGGAGATCACAAAGAAGAAAACAAGGCCCAACAATCCAAAGAGCAATTGTTTTTTAAAGAAATAATATGAGTCCTGCAAATCCACATATCCTTTAAAATAACTGGCGCTAAAAACCATGATCAGGCCAAAACCCAATAAAGCGAAGGTTATTAAAATGAGCCAAAAGTCAGGTTTGCCACGTTTCATAATCAAAATCTCCTTCTGCGAAGAGTTTTTCTCTATAATGATTATAAATAGTGAGCGTTGAAATCCCGTCCGATCGATTCAATCCGGTTTGATGGGGAAATAGGTTTACCCACACATGTTCGTTTGTTAAGCTTTGATTAGTTGTGATGGGACAAGTGGCTTGCACATAAGCTGTGCCGCTTCCCGTAGGATAAAGAAATGACCCAAAAATCCCTTGTTTTGTCGTAAGGGAGTGTCAAGATAAGATGATAGATTATGAATGCAAAAAGGGGCAGGAGGATCATGAGAACAATTCAAAAAAAAAGGTTCTTAATCCTTAATATTGATCCATTCATCATCATCGTGTTATTGGTGTTAGCCGCTATCAGCATTGTTGCCATATCGAGTGCAACTTACACCGATGATCCTACATATGTAAATAAGCAGATCGTATGGTATGTAGTGGGTTTTCTATGTATGTCTATTTTTCTCCTGTTTGATTATAAAATTTTGTCGCAAGGGAGATTTCTGTATATTCTTTTTGGGTTCAGCTTGTTACTAAACATATTGGTGATGGTGCCTGGGCTGGGTGTCGAAGTGAATGGCGCCCAACTGTGGTTCCGTATCGGTGGGTTCCAATTTCAACCTTCGGAAATGATGAAGCTGGTTTTGATTCTGATCTTAGCAAAAGTGTTGGCGAAGAAAAAGGGAAACACCTGGTCCGACCTCTCTTCGCTCGGGCGAATCTCCCTGTTGTTCGGTGTGCCATTTCTCATTATTTTAGCACAGCCCGACTTGGGTACGTCACTCATTCTCTTTGGTATTTTGCTCAGCATGTTGCTGGTTGGCGGATTGAATTGGAAATGGTTTCTGGCGGGGCTCTTTGTGATCGGCTCGATTGCCGGCAGCGTCCTTTTGCTGTATGTCACCGATTCGCCCCTATTGCACGTCATTTTGCGGCCGCACCAGATTGAACGGATTCAAATCTTCATTGATCCGGCGTCAGACCCTTCCGGAGCGGGATACCAATCGACTCAGGCGAAGATCGCCATTGGGTCCGGGATGCTGAAAGGCAAGGGATTTCACCAAGGAACCCAAGCGCAAGGGAATTGGATTCCCGAGCCGCATAATGATTTTATATTCGCCGTCTACGCTGAGGAATTCGGCTTTATCGGCGCCAGCATTCTCATCTGCGCGTATTTGTTTTTGATCTATCGCATGCTGGTCGTCGCTTTGCGTTCCAACCACCTTTTTGGCACCTACATCGTGGCTGGCGTCATGGGGATGTTTGTGTTTCAGATCTATCAGAACATCGGGATGACCATTGGGTTGATGCCGATTACGGGGATTCCTTTGCCTTTGATCAGTTATGGAGGAAGTTCGCTGTTGACGCAAATGCTGGCCATTGGATTCGTCATCAATGTCGGCATGCGTTCACAGACGGATGCATTGTCATTTTGACATCCGCGTTCGCTCATTCAAACACCTGCGTGCTCTTGCTGAGCCCACGTCGTGTTTGCGTGGGTGGCACTCCCTTCCTCGCCTTCCCAAGCGATGGGAAAGGGCAGGTGGAAATTGGTAAGTTCAACCTATATATTTACAGTTTTTTGATTTATATCAAGTGGTTGTCATGAACATGGACAAAACAGGGTATGGTTATGATAGAGAGGAGTGAAACGACAGACATGATCAATGTCTTATTTATGCTCACATTTATCGTCGGCTTGGCGCTGACGTTATGGGCCCAATGGAGAGTGCGGGGCAATTTTGACCGATGGTCCCGCGTGGCGGCGAGATCAGGTCTTACCGGGGCTGAGGTGGCGCGCCGAATACTGGATGCGAACGGCTTACATCATGTGCCTGTCCAGATGGTGCCGGGACGGTTATCCGACCATTATGATCCCATCGCTCCCGCCGTGCGCTTGTCTGAGTCCGTCTATCACTCTCATTCGATCGCAGCGATTTCCGTGGCGGCGCATGAGTGTGGCCATGCTTTGCAACATAAAGAGGCATACGGGGCGCTGGTGCTCAGGCACCGGATGGTTCCCCTGTTAAACATCACTTCGGGCGCCGCTCCGTTCCTTTTGTTTGCCGGTGTGGCATTCCGCATGGCCGGCCTGTTGCTGTTGGGGCTCGTTTTCTTCTCAACGGTCGTGCTGTTCCATCTGGTGACGTTGCCTGTCGAATTCAACGCGAGCGCACGAGCCAAAAAAATCATGGCGCAACAAGGTTTCATCAGTGGAGCCGAGGAAGAGCGGGGCGTGCGCCGGGTGTTGGGTACGGCCGCGTTTACGTATGTGGCGGGGGCCCTGGTTGCCTTGATGGAATTGTTGAAATATGTTGTGCTCCTGTTCTTTCAAACCAATAATGATGACTAAACGGGGAGGGGGAAAACCCCTTCCTGTTTTTTTGCCATTAACCACCATGGTTTCCTGATTCTCATCAGGGATGAGGTACATATTCCAAGGGGTGAAATCCATACTAACTTTGAGCGGAACCAAATCAAAGTCAAAGGAGGGAAACCACAAGTGAAGCAAAGAAAATGGATCATGGGCACCGTGGCAACCGGTTTGATCTTAACGGCGCTTACCGGATGCGCGACCAATAAGAAAGCGATGGAAGACCGTCAAGATCGGGGCTTGCGCACCACCAGGGTGACGGATCGGACGTATCGGCAAATCAACCGTCCGGAATATCCGAATGTGGCGAGAGACCGTTATGACACCTTGGACGATAACATGGGGCGGGGCGTCCGATTGGCGGATAACGTGGCAAACGACATCGCCCGCATGCCGGAAGTGGAATCCGCCTCAGTCATTGTCATGGGGCGAACGGCTTACCTTGGCGTCGTGTTGGAAGAAAGAGTTGGTGATGGCAACATCTCGCAGCGCTTAAACCAACGGATCTCGGCTCGTGTCCGTGCAATTGATCCGAGCATCCGCCGGGTGTATGTGTCGCAAAACCCCGATTTCGTCAAACAAATGAATAACTATGCGCAAGATTTGCGTCAAGGGCGTCCAGTGCGCGGTTTCATCAACAATTTGACGGATATCATCCGTCGGACATTTCCGGAAGCCAGGTAAATGGGATAGGGCGGAGAACTTCAACCGCCCTTTTATTTTTTTATGTTTGCGTTAGCCGAGTTGTGGATCAAACGAACCACGGGCTTTATCCTAAAAAAGGGTTTTATGACAATACAAAAGTGATGTTTCATTTAAAAGGATTTTATATAATGTTAATAGGGAGTTGCAATGGGGGAGGGTGTCGGCCATGAAAAGATTAACTCCGATGGAAATCTTTAACAAAGATTTCAAGCATTCCATCAGAGGATACGATATTGAAGAAGTCAATGAGTTTTTGGATCATGTCATTAAGAGTTATGAAGATGTATTGCAAGAGAATGAATATTTAAAAGAGCAAATCAAAAAGCTCAAAAGCAACCAAGGGCGACGAAGCGGCAATGGGCCAGCCCATGCGGCAACAGGTGGCGAATACGACGAAGTGATCCGCGATATCCTGATGCGCCTCGAACATCTGGAATCGCTGGTGCTTAGATAAAGGAATGGGGGATGGCAGCCGTGTCCAAGTTCCAACGCTTTTTCAGTGGGGTGACAGAAACCCATGACAACGCAGAGGAAAAAGAGTTGCGAACCCGGTATTACCGCAATCGATTGCGCGATGCCGTGGAAGCGCTCAAACAGATTCCCAATCAAAAGACCGGTTTTCACTTGGTTCATGTCGATGAAAAGCGGGGCGAGATCATGCTGGAGTATAAAAATGGATTGGGCATGAAGCATGATTTGGTTGTCACTGTATATGAATTGACTCCCATTCAGCTAGCTGTTGATGTGCATGCCGCCTTGCGGTCGCGTTTTGTCGATCTGGGGTGGAATGTCAAAGCGATCGGTGACATATACGAAGCGTTAGATCGGCAATTGACGAAAGATGAGCGAAGATAAGAACCGTCTGCCGAGAAGATACATAAATGTTGGAGAAGAGAAGTGCACCAAAGCACTTCTTTTTCTCTCGATAATATTCAGTTTATTAAATCGATATAATATAATTAATATATTGGTCGTTTTCTTATAAATCAAAAAAAATGGGGGCTTGGATAACGAAAAAGGGGGAAGTGATTTTGAGACGTTTTGGATTTATTACATTGACCATCCTTTTTGTAACCGTGATGCTCTTGGCTGGCTGTTCGACGGAGGCGGACAAAGGATCGGCTGACAAGACATTGCAACTCAACTTGACCGGTGAACCGGCTTCCCTTGACCCGGCGGATGCGTTCGACACCGATACCCTGGATGTGACCCACAACTTATTTGAAGGATTGATGCGTCTGGACGAAAAGCACAAGCCGCAACCCGCCGTCGCTGAGAGCGTGGATGTGAGCTCTGACGGCTTGACCTACACGTTTAAACTGAAAAAAACCAATTGGTCCAATGGCGAACCGGTGACGGCCCACGATTTTGAATATGCTTGGAAACGCGCGCTCAATCCCAAACGCGCCTACCAAACGGCATTCCTGTTCTACTTCATTGAAGGGGCCGAGGAGTACAACACGGGCAGAGGAGCGGAAGATCAAGTCGCTGTCAAGGCAACGGACGACACCACTTTGCAAGTGAAGCTGAAGCAGCCGACGCCTTCCTTCCTGGAACTGGTGTCTTACCCTTCTTACGCCCCGGTGAACAAAAAAGTGGATGAGCAAAACGAGAAATGGCATGCCGAAGCCAAAACGTATGTGAGCAACGGGGCCTTCAAACTGACGGAATGGAAACATGATGCGGAGCTGAAAGCGGAGAAGAATGAACATTATCACCAAAAAGACAAAGTGAAATTAAGCGGGCTCCACTTCGCCATCATCAATGACAATAAAACCGTCTACACGATGTTCAAAACGAAAAAACTGGATGTGGTCGGCAAAAGCCAGGTGCCGGCTGACCTTGTCCCTTCCCTCATCGAGAGCGGGAAATTGAAGCCGTCGGAAGGAAACGGCTTGGCCTTTTTCCGCTTTAACGTGAGCAAAGAACCCTTTACCAATCAAAAAGTGCGGAAAGCGTTTGCCCTCTCCATCGATCGCAAAACGATCGCGGAACAGATCATCGCGGGTGGTGAGCAGCCCGCCTACGGATATGTGCATCCTTCCGCGCCAAACGAGTTCCGCAAACAGGGAGGCGACCTGATCCAGGATAACCAAGCGGCGGAGGCGAAAAACTTATTGGAAGAGGGAATGAAAGAAGCGGGTTGGAGCAAGTTGCCGGAAGTCACCTTATTGTACAGCAACTCCAATGAGAAGTATAAAAAGGTGGCGGAAGCGGTGCAAGAAATGGTTCGCAAAAACTTGGGCGTGGACATCCGTTTGCAGGCCAAAGAGCGGAAAGTCTTCTTTGCCGATGAGCGGGCGAAAAATTACACCATGTCCCTTTCCAGCTTCTTGGCGGATTACAACGATGCTTACAACTACCTGGAAAGCTTCCAGACGGATCATTCCATGAACCGGACGAACTGGAGCGACGCCAAATACGACGAGTTGCTGATGAAAGCCGCCCAAACGGCGGATGTGAAAGAGCGTGACAAAGCGCTTCATGAAGCGGAAAAAATCCTGATCGATGAAGCTCCGTTGACGCCCTTGTATTTCTATACCAACGCGGTGGTCGACCAGCCGGGGGTGACTGGTATCATCCGCCATCCAGTGGGGCCATCCGACTATTCCCAAGCGGACAAAACAAAACAATAAGGGCTTGCCACCTGTATGAACAGCCGCGCGATCACTTGCGCGGCTTTTTTCTGCGCGCCGGATGGTGTTTATTTACAATTAATTATTTGCGAAAAGGAACATACTAAGTGCAAGAAGGAAAAAGGATGGAGGGTCATTTATGCCTGATAAACCAAAGCAAAAGATTGATGAAGAAAACAAAGCCCATGACAATGATTTTGATGAGGAAGTGGCGGCGGAATTTTCGCCAACCCCGGCAGGTGTACCGATCAGAACGACCGACAAGGGGCTTAAAGACGAGAAAGACCGCGATCGCGCAGACGTGGAGAACAAAGGAAACGGCTTGGGCATCACCGCGTTGATTTTAGCAGTTCTCTCCTTCTTCATGTTGCCTTTTTTACTTGCCCCGGCGGGGATTATCATCGGCGCGGTGGCGGCTCGACGGGGAAGCGGTTGGGGCATCTGGGCCGTTGTGGTGGGAATCATTGCGGTGATCGTTTCCCTGTTCATCCTGCCGTTCCGGTTGATTTTTTAACGATTGTCTAAAAAGCTCCCCAAAAAGAGACTGATGCAAAAGCAAAACATGATTTGTAAAAGTGCCTTCGGGCACTTTTTTTGTTACAC